>JACDBP010000189.1 GCA_013694835.1 Chloroflexota bacterium | reverse complement strand
GCGCGGCGCGGCCCAGGATGCGGGCCCCGATGCTGGTGATGTGCTCGGAGGCATCGCCGGCGTACACGGCGATCTCGCGGTCGTGCATCCAGGCGGCCGCGTCCGGGCCGGGTCCAGGGCCGAGCGCAGATGGCCCACTGGCTCGCTCACGCGCCTCGATGCCGGCCCGCAGGACGAGGACGTCGCCGCGGCCCAGCCGCAGGCCCGCGTGTCGCTCGGCGGACTCGAGGTCGGCGGGGCTGATCTCGTGCGTCGGTTCCAACCACGCCACTCCCAGGGCGGCCGGCACGTCGAGCAGCACGCCACGTGAGACGATGCCATCGCGCTGCGCGAACACGGAACCGAACCGCAGGCCCTCGTCGTCGAGCGCTTCGGCGAACGGGCGACCGCCATATGCGCTGCCGTCCGCGCCACCGACGTGACCGACGGCGTCGAGATGCGTGACCCCCTGCTGGTGCGTCTCAAGTCCCAGGTAGTCCGCCGCGAATGGCGGCAGCCCCGAACGCTCGTCTGGTAGACCGACGGCCATGAGACGCCGGTCGAGTTCCACGGCCGATGTCGGGGCGCTCTCCCGCACGAGCGGCCTCGCCAGCGAGATCGCCAACCCAGACCGGACCAGGGCGGCAGCTTCGATGCGCTTGTCCGCCGTGATGTGGTTGAGCGTGCCGAGCTCGTCGGCGGGTCCCCAACGGCCGGCATTGCTGAGCCTGGCGGCGAGCGCCTCAAGCTCCTCATCCGTCCTCGATGCAGCCACGCGAGGAACCGTCACGAAGAGAGGGATCCCGGGCGGTCCGGGACCGACCCCGCCTGACGCTTGTCGTACGCCCGCGGGAACGGGATCGGCTCGTAGCTGAAGAAGCCGGGCTCGGCCGTGCCGCCCGAGCGCAATCCGTGGCGCCCCGGGCCCAGTGCCCGCGCCGTGGTATTGAGCGTCTGCGGATCCAGGTCCGGCCACGAGCCGGTATCGATCCGCTGCTGCAGCGCGTCGAGCGCGACCGTCACCTCGGCCGGCGTGAAGCTGCAGTGACCGGCCCGATGCACGAAGACCTGGCGAAGCAGCGCGTCATTGCCCGCGGCTCGGACGACGTCGGCGTAGGCATGCTGATTCTCGGGCGTCACGAGGCCGTCTCCGTCGGTGTGCATCGTCAGGACGGGCACGCCACCGAGATCCCCGTTGAAGACGATGTGCTGCTCGAGATACGCGACGGCGGCTGGCTCCGCAGCGATCCTCGGCGCGGCCGCCAGGGTCTCCAGGTCGTCGTCCAGGCTGATCCCCGCCGCCCTGTAGAGAGCGACGACCTGGCGGTGGCCGATCGAGTCCTCGAGCAGCTGCCGGTAGTCGATGCCGGTGTTCCAAGAGGGATTGCCACCCGCCTGCCGCTCCACCTGCTCACGGGCCCAGAAGTAGACGAGGAAGCCGGGCTCCTCGAACCATCTGATCTGGTTGCTCAGCTGACCCTCGACGTCCGAGTCGTCGGGCTCCGGCGACCCGGGCGCGAACCAGCCGGGGATGTTCCCCATCGCCGCGGCCAGCCCCAGGCGAGCTCGACCGGCGGGCGTCGTCTGCGCCTCGGCCAGGACGGTCTCGGCGATGGCGAGGTTCGCGCCAGCATCCGCGATGCCGGTGAGGGCCAGCGTGCTGTCCGGAGCGACCAGCGTCTTCACCACAAAGGCGATGTCGAGCTCGCGGTTGTGCACCGCGACCGCACCGCCCAGGTTGCCGCACATGGGCAGCGCTCCGGACAACAGCCCGGGGTAGCGCTGGACGATCCCAGCCGTGATCAGCCCGCCGATCGAGAGGCCCAGGCTGATCGTCCGTCGCGGCGCACCGGCTGCGGCGGCGAAGGCTTCCAGCAGGTGCGGCAGGTTCGTGAGGGACGACTCGAGCGGCCAGAAGATCGTGTTGGCGGCACCGGCGACCGCGTACCCCTGGCCAGTGAGATCGCCGATGAGGCCGTCGCCTGGCGTCCACGGTGGCTGGCCGGGCTCGACGGGGATGGGCAGGCTGTACAGCAGCAGGACCCCGTTCCACCCATCCGGGACCTCGATCTGGTAGCGCGCTCCTCCGGGCAGCGTGCCGCTTGGGGCGAGATGCGACATGGACGGTGACCTCGCTGGAAGGATCGGTTGAGCGGTCCCCGCATCCTACCGAAGCGAGCCTACAATGGAAAGGCATTCTGCAAGACAGAAGAATCCGGAACGGAGAGTCGCGATGCCGCGAACGAACGCGAACGGGGTCGAGATCGAGTACGAGACCTTCGGTGACCCGACCCAGGTGCCGCTGCTCCTGCTCAGCGGCGGCGGCGCCCAGATGACCTTCTGGCAGGAGCCCTTCTGCGAGCGGCTCGCCGCCCGAGGCTTTTGCGTGGTTCGCCTCGATAACCGCGATGTGGGGCTGTCGACGTGGTTCGATGCGGCCGGAGTTCCGGACGTGCCGGCCGTCCGTGAGGGCCGGGCACAGGCACCGTACCTCCTCGACGACATGGCCCAGGACACCGTCGACGTCATCGATGCCCTCGGCGCGACGGCCGCCCATGTCGTGGGCATCTCCCTGGGCGGGTACATCGCCCAGGTCATGGCGATCAACCATCCGGACCGCGTGCTGAGCATCGTCTCGATGGCCTCGGGCGTGGGCGGGCCGGACAACATCTACGGGGCCCCGGCCGGCGGCTGGCACGACGACGATGAGACGCCGGTCGAGATGACCTTCGAAGAG
>JACDBP010000188.1 GCA_013694835.1 Chloroflexota bacterium | reverse complement strand
GGCCCCGACACTGCCGTGGCGGTCGAGGTGGTCCTGCGTCACGTGGGTGTAGACCGCGACGGTCGTGCCGTGACCCAGGGTCGGGAGCTGCAGCTCGGACAGCTCGACCACCACGCGGTGTCCCGCCTCAAGCTCAGGCAACCGCTCCACGAGCGGCGTCCCGATATTGCCGCCGAGGATGACCGGCGCTGCGCCGCGACCCAGCACGGCCGCGCTCAGCGAGCTCGTCGTCGTCTTGCCCTTCGTACCGCTGACCCCGATCGTGGGCGCCGGGCAGAGCCGCAGGAAGAGGTCGATCTCGCCGAGCACCGGTACGCGACCCTCGGCCTCGACAGCGGCGAGTGCCGCCCGAAGCCGCGGCTCCGTGGTCGGATAGCGGCTGCTGACCGATGGCGAGGTCGTCACGAGGGCGACCTGGCCGATCACGTCGCCCGGATCGACGTCCGGGCCCAGTCGGAGCGTCACCCGACGGCCCTCAAGCGCCTCGACCGCGTCCGCCAGCGCTGCCAACGGTCGATGGTCGTAGACGACGACCTCCGCGCCACGATCGACAAGGAAGCGCGCCAGGGCGATGCCGCTGCGTGCCAACCCCAGGACCGCCACCCGTCGCCCGCGGAATGACTCCAGGTCGAGCGCCGACGGATCGATCGGCTCGAGGTGGCCGAGTGGCGAGGCATGCTCGGAGGGGTCGCGCGTGTCCCGGGTCGCGGCGCCGCTGGTCGGTCGACGCCCGCTCACCGCAGCCGGTCGACCGTCGCCAGGAACAAGACGACGCCCACCATGGCCGCCAGCGCGCCGACGATCCAGAAGCGCATCGTGATCTTCTCCTCGTCCCAGCCCCCAAGCTCGAAGTGGTGGTGGAGCGGGCTCATGCGAAAGATGCGCTTGCCGTGGGTGAGCTTGAAGTACGCGACCTGAAGCATCACCGAGCCCGCCTCGACCACGAAGATGATGCCGATCAGCGGAAGGATGAGGATCTGCCCGGTGATCAGGGCCGTCACCGCCAGCGTGGCCCCGAAGGCGAGCGAGCCCGCGTCGCCCATGATGATCTGCGCCGGGTGGACGTTGAACCACAGGAACCCGAGCAGCCCACCGATGATGAGCGCGCACAGGATCGCGAGGTTCTGCTGATTGGGCACGTTCAGCAAGGCGATGATCAGGTACGCGACGAAGGCGAAGATGAGCGTCCCGCCTGCCAGACCATCCAGGCCGTCCGTCAGGTTGACGCCGTTGCTGGCACCGATGATGGCGCTGGCCGCGAAGATGACGAAGACCACGGCCCCCACCGGCACCGATCCGACGAAGGGCACGATGATCGCCGTGATGTCGTAGGTTTCCTGGATCTGGAAGGCGACATACGCCGCCAGCGCCGTCAGCCAGACGAGCTTCTCGCGGACCCGGATGCCGTGGCCCGTGCGCACGTTGAGGTAGTCGTCCGCGGCTCCCAGGGCACCCACCAGGCCCAGCGTCGCGAGGGGCGCGAACGTCGATGCGTCGACGAGGTCGAGCACCAGCGCCACCGCCAGCACCACGCTGATGATCAGCAGGCCACCCATCGTGGGCGTGCCCTCCTTGATCATGTGGCTGTGCGGACCCTCCTCGCGGATCCGCTTGCCGAAGCCCAGGCGTTTCAGCAGCGACAGGTAGGCGGGCATCAGGATCACGACCAGGAAGAACGCCAGCAGCAGCCCCTGGACGATGAGGACGTTCATCGGCCCGCTCGGCGGCAGTGCGTCGCGACGGTGCTTGGCGTGTCATTCACGTGGGCCGCATTCTGGCACGGACACTATGGCTGGCCCGCGCTCGCCGTGGCCGGCGTACGTTCGACCGGTGGGATGTCAAGCGCGTCGATGGTGTCCAGCGCGATCCGCCGGAATAGCTCGTACGAGGTGATGCCGAGGCGGAAGTCACCGACCCCCGCCACGTCCGGTCGGGCCTCGTGGATGCGAGTCACGACGATGGCCTGGGGCCGGTCACCTCCGACGAACCCGGCGAAGCTGAAGTTGTAGAGGTTCCACGCCCACTTCTGCTCCGTGCTGTCCCAGATCTGGGCCGTGCCCGTCTTGCCACCGACGAGGTACCCCGGGATCCGCGTGCCCTCGTCGTACTGCGGCACGCCGGTCAGCACGTGGGTCATCAGGCTTCGGAGCTCGTCCGACAGGCCGGCATCGATGATCCGAACCTTCTCCGGGACCTCCACGGGCTCGTCCTTGACGGTACGCAGCACGTGCGGCTGCGCCCGCAGGCCCCCGTTCGCCATCGTTGCGAAGGCCGACGCGAGCTGGATCGGGGTGACGGCCACACCCTGCCCGAACGAGCGATTCGCGAGATCGATGGCGGCCCATCGCTTCCGCGCCGGATCCGACGCCAGGCCCGTCACCTCATCACTCACATCGACGCCGGTCCGCCTGCCGATGCCGAGCCTCGTCCAGGTGTCGAAGAGGACGGCGGCTGCGCCCTGGACGTCCCTGCCGAGCATCGCCGCCACCCTGGCCGTGCCGACGTTCCGGGAGAAGGCGATCACGTCCTGGAACGCGATCTGGCCCTTGCCCCTGCGGTCCGAGTTGTGGATGACGGATCGCGCCAGCCGGAGACTGGCCGTGTCGCGGATGCGAGATGTGGCGGTCACCACGCCATGCTGGTAGGCGGCGGCTGCGGTGAACATCTTCATCACCGATCCTGGCTCGTAGACCTCGCTCACGATCGGGTCGACGAACAGCGACGGCGCGACCGAGGCGACCGTCGCCGCGTCGTTGGCGTCATATCCCGGCACCGACGCCCAGGCCAGCACCTCACCGGTCTCAGGTTCCAGCACCACCGCGCTCACCCGGCGAGCCTTGTCGGCGACCCATGCGGCGTAGAGCTCCTTCTCGACCTGGAGCTGCAGGCTGGCGTCGATGGTCAGGCTGACCGTGGCGCCGGGGACACCAGGATCCCGTACGACCTCGGTGCCGCCGAGTGGGCGGCCCCTCGGGTCACGCAACGCGGTGAGCGTGCGTGGCTGCCCGCCGAGCAGCGCCTGGTAGCGCTCCTCGACGCCGTAGTGACCCTCGCCGGCACGGTTGACGAACCCCAGCAGCTGACTCGCGAGCGTCGTGCCCGGTGCGCCGCCCGGGTTGGGATAGACGCGCACCGGTTGGGTATCCAGCCTCAGGCCCGTCATCCGGTTACCGGCCACCGCCTCGCGGATCCGTTCACTCTGCGAGTCGGTCAGCTGGCGCGAGAGGATGACGTACTCGTCGGAGCTGTCGAGGAGTGCCCGGATCCGGGTGATGCCGTCTCCCTCCAGGCCCAGGATCGCCGCCAGCTGGTTGACCATCTCAGCACGCTTCGGCGGGGCGATCTGCGGCGGGTAGGCCGCAAGGAGATCGCGGTACTCGGTCGTAGCCAGCAAGTTGCCGTGACGATCGAGGATGTTGCCGCGCTGCGACGGCTCGAGCACGGTCGCCTCGATCTGGGAAGTGGCCTGCCTCCTAAGCCGCTCCACCTCGACGACCTGCCAGTAGGCAAGGCGTCCCCCCAGGGCAGCCGCGAACAGCGCGAAGAAGCCGATGAGCAGCACCTGGCGCCAGCGCCTGTCGGTACGACCGAGCATCGGATCAGCGGGCGGGCAGTCGGATGGCGCCGCCAAGGCGGTCGAGCCCGGCCTGGCCAGCACGCTCCACGACCGCCGGCTCCGCGCCCCAGCGGGCGATGGAGCCCTCGAGCGACTGGATCTGTTGCTCCAGTCGCTGCCGTTCACCGAGCAGCCGGTCGATCTCGAAATCGGTCGCGGCGACCCGGATCGACTGGGTCAGGTACATCAGGCCGAGCACGAACGCCGTGACGATGAGCGCCAGGGAGACGAACACCGGGCTGGCACGGCGGCGCGCCCGGGCCCTGGAGGTCGGCCGGCGACGCGGCATCACCACCGCTCCGCGACCGACGACGACCGGGATCTCCCCGGTCCGGTCGGAGACACGGATCGCGGCGCGGCGCATCGGCACCGCCGAGCGCCGCTGCAGCACCGAACCGCCGTCACGCGGCATCACGGTCGGCACGCGGCGGGCGCCCTGGTAGACGGCCATCAGTCGGCGCCCCGGGCGTCATGCCGATCATGGCCCCAGCCGCTCTCGTCGCGCTGCTCGCCGGCTTCCGGCTGGCCCGTCAGCCGCATCACCGCCCGGTTCAGCCGGCGGTCCTCATAGGCCCGCTCCCGGAGCTCGTGGACGCGCCGGCCGTAGCTGCGACGGCGACTGTTCATGTGGCGGCTGGCCATCGTGTCCTCCCTATCCTGCTGGATCAGCGAGACGGCGTGCGACGCGCAGCCGGGCGCTTCGAGCACGGGGGTTGGTGGCGACCTCGCCCTCGCTCGGGAACATGGGCTGCTTGCCGATGGGTGCCAGGCGGGGCTGCCGGCCGCAGACGCAGACCGGCAGCTCGACCGGGCAGCTGCAGCCACGGCGTTCGGCCGCGATGAAGCGCTTGACGATCCGGTCCTCCAGCGAGTGGTAGGCCAGCACCACAAGCCGACCGCCCGGGCGGAGCAGCGACACGGCCGCCTCAAGCGCCCGCGGCAGGGTCTCGAGCTCGCGGTTGACGGCGATGCGGAGGGCCTGGAAGACCCGCGTGGCCGGATGGATCGGACGCCGCCCGGTGCGCCGATCCCGGCGGGAAGGTGCGACTCGCTCGATCACGGTGGCCAGCTGCGCCCCGGTCTCGATCGGCTGGTCGGCGCGGGTCTCGACGATGGCCCGGGCGATGTGGCGCGCCTGGGGCTCCTCACCGTAGCGGCGGAAGAGATCTGTCAGTGCAGCCTCGTCGAGCGTGGACACCAGCTGGCTAGCCGGGTGGCCGCTGGAGGCATCGAAGCGCATGTCCAGCGGGCCGTCCGCTCGGAAGCTGAAGGCCCGCGCCTCGTCCGCCAGCTGGTACGAGCTCAGGCCGAGGTCCAACAGCACGCCGTCCACAGTTCCCTCCGCGAAGGCGGCCTCCGAAGCGACGGTGCCGAGGTGCTCGAAGTTCGTGTGTCGGAGCGTCACGCGTGAGCCAAACCCTTCGAGTCGCTGCGCGGTCCTGGCGATGGCCGCCCCGTCGGCATCCATGCCGAGGAGGCGGCCATCAGGCGAAGACGCCCTCAGGATCCGAACGGCGTGCCCTCCGCCGCCGACCGTTGCGTCGATATGGGAACTGCCCGGGAGCGGTGAGAGAGCCGTCATGACCTCCTCGACCATCACGGGCAGGTGCCCAAGTCCCATATCCACCAGTCGGTCCTCGGCGGATCCGTTCGGATCCCGAAGGCTCGTTTGTTGGGGCTAGATGCCCAGGCCCTGGAGGTGCTGTGCCAGCACATCCGGGGAGTCCATCGCCGAGCTGTACTCGGCCCACGCGGTGGGCTCCCACAGCTCGACGTGATCGCGTGACCCGACGAGG
>JACDBP010000179.1 GCA_013694835.1 Chloroflexota bacterium | reverse complement strand
GGACACGTCCATGGGGAGCGATCCGGCCGCCGAATCCCTCGAGGAGTTGGCGGTCGAATGGTTCTCATCGAGCTCGTGGGCGAAGCGCTCGGCGTACTTCTCGGCGACTGCGTCGAAGCCGCGCCGGACATCGTCGATCGGGTCGCGGGCACGCATCAGGGCTGTTTCGCGGCCGCCTCCGCGGCGAGCCGATCGGCCAGCGCCTCCCAGCCGACGGCTTCCTGCTGCTCGCCCGCCCGCGTCCGCGGAGAGGCTGTGCGCGCCTCTACCTCCCGCCGGCCGATGACCACCATGTAGGGCACCTTGTGCTCCTGGGCGACACGGATCTTGTTCTGCATCCGACCGGAGGAATCATCCACCTCGACGCGGAGGCCACGCGAACGAAGGATGGTGGCCAGCTCCCGGGCCGAATCGTTCTGGTCGTCTGCGATGGGGATGACGACCGCCTGCACGGGCGCCATCCAGAACGGGAAGGCACCCGCGAAGTGCTCGGTCAGGATGCCGATGAACCGCTCCAGCGAGCCGTAGATCGCGCGATGGACCGCGATCGGCCGCTGAGGTCGTCCCTGGTCGTCGACGTAGCTCAGGTCGAACCGCTCCGGCAGCATCACCAGGTCAACCTGGATCGTCGCCATCTGCCACTCGCGCCCGAGCGCGTCGTCGATGTAGATGTCGATCTTGGGAGCGTAGAACGTGCCATCCTTGGGCTTCACTCTGTACCGCGCCCCACTGCCGTCGAGCGCACCCTTGATGAGCGCCTCGGCCCGCTCCCACAGCGCCGGGTCACCGAGGGCCTTATCCGGCTTCGTCGCGAACACGAAGCGGGGCGCCAGGCCGAACCACGCGTACACCTCGTGGACCATGTCCAGCAGTGCCCGGAGCTCACCCTCGAGCTGATCCGGCCGGACGTAGATGTGCCCGTCGTCCTGGATGAAGTGGCGGACCCGGGTCAGCCCGGAGAGCGTGCCGGAGCGCTCGTTGCGGTGCAGCCGGCCGTACTCCGAATAGCGCAGCGGCAGGTCCCGATACGAGCGCACCCTGGTCTTGTAGATGACCGTGCTCTCGGGGCAGTTCATCGGCTTGAGGCTGAACTCCTGCTCCTCCGAGGTCAGCCGGAACATGTTGTCGCCGTAGAGATCCCAGTGGCCCGACTGCTGCCACATCCGTTTGTGGACCAGGATCGGGGTGCTGATCTCCTGATAGCCGCGGCGCTCCTGCAGCTCGCGCATGGCGCCCTCGAGCGTGCGCCAGATGCGCTGACCCTTGGGATGCCAGAACGCGGATCCCGGGCTCGCGTCGTGGAAGCTGAACAGGTCGAGCTGCACGCCGAGCCGACGGTGGTCGCGCTTCTTCGCTTCCTCGCGGCGCCAGAGGTACTGATCGAGCTGTTCCTGCGTCGCCCAGACCGTGCCGTAGACGCGCTGGAGCATCGGCCGGTCTTCCCTGCCGCGCCAGTACGCACCGGAGATCTTGAGCAGCTTGAACGGGCCGAGCTTGCCGGTGGACTCGACGTGCGGGCCGCGGCAGAGGTCGACGAACGGCCCGTGCTGGTACGTGCTCACCTCGGGCGGCTGTGCGCCCTGCGACTCGGCGGCCGTGCGCAGATCGTCGAGGATCTCCACCTTGTACGGCTGGTCGAGCTCCACGAAGGACCGGCGACCTTCGTCGGGGTCCAGTACCCTCCGTTCGAAGCGATGGTCGGCCTTGACCGACTCCGCCATGCGGGCCTCGATCCGGGCGAGGTCGTCCGGCGTCAGCGCGCGCGGCAGCTCGAAGTCGTAGTAGAACCCGTCCTGGATCGCCGGCCCGATGCCCAGGCGCGTACCCGGGAAGAGGTCCATCACGGCCTCCGCGAGGATATGCGCCGCGGAATGACGCATCGGATCGAGCTCGTCGCCTGCGGTGGAGTCGAGCAGTTCTTCCGCGGAGCCGCGCTCGGGAGCCAGGAACTCCTGCTCCTGGTCGTCCTGCTCGTCGTCGAGTGCCGGGATCACCTGGTCCGTCATGGATCGCCTCCGCGAATCACGAAGCCTCTCGTCCATCTCGACAGGACGAGAGGCTTGCCTCTCGCGGTCCCACCCGCCTTCGCCGTTTCATGCGGCAACTGCCGGTTCGTGTCCCGGCGCCGCGCGGCGCTCTCGTGGGTCGCGCTAACGGGCGACAACCGGACCGGTTCACCGGCCGCTCGCGGGTGGTACGACCCTGGTGGCCTGGCCGTCGGGGCTTGCAGCCTGGACCCCGACTCTCTGTGGCCGCCTGCTCGGCGCATGTCCCGCTCGACGCGTTCTGATCTATCCGATGGTGGGCGACACTGGACTCGAACCAGTGACCTCTTGCATGTCAAGCAAGTGCTCTAACCAGCTGAGCTAGCCGCCCGCCGTTCGTGCTCAGGAGCAGACGATAACTGCTCCTGAGACGGGTCCGTGCTTGACGCACACCGGAACAACAGCCATTAACTGTCCACCTACCACAGCGGCAGAGATGGAGTTGCGACGATGGCTCAGACACGGACCCATGCCCCGGATGATACCGCCAGCCGGCCCAAGGGCAACCTCATGCGGCGGCTCGACTCGTTCCGCCGCCACCTAGGGGCCGGCAACATATCCCCCAACACCGTCCGGCAACCACACCTCCTCGGTCTCGAGGCCGAACTCGTCCAGGAAGAAGCGCTTGCCGTGGATGAGCTGGCGGGCCAGCGCTTCCCCACCGGGCATGTTGGTGTCGGGCTCGACCCACAGGCCGCCGACGGGAACGAACTGTCCCGTTGCCACCAGCCGGCGGACCCGAGAGAAGAGCTCCGGTCGCTGCTCCTGCATCCAGGCGAGGTGCTGGGCCTGGGAC
>JACDBP010000176.1 GCA_013694835.1 Chloroflexota bacterium | reverse complement strand
AACTCGGGGCGTGCCGCCACGAGCTCCGCGGTGATGGGCCGCTCCGACCAGCGGGCCGCCGTGCGGCGTGCCGCCTCCGCGGCATGGGCCATCGCCACGGCGCTGAGGTCGCTGGTTGCGCCCGCCTCGACGGCCGCGACCGGCGCCGGCGGCGTGCCGCGGACGACGCTCAGGATCGTCCCACGCAGCTTGCCGATGCCCGAGGAAAAGAGGCGCGTGATCTGGTCGGCGCCGACGAAGGCGTGCCACTGGCGGATCACCTCTTCGCGCAGGAAGCGGCCTCCGCGGAGCTCGTCGGCGAGGGACCGCAACTCCTCGTCGTAGATGCCACGGGCGATGCGCCGCACCGCGTCGGCCTCGATGGACTGGTGTTCGAGGTCGTCGGCCACGGCGTGGACGAGGGATCCGACGCCGGCGAGCGCACCGGCCAGTGCTCGCGCCGCCAGCGCACGGCGCTCATCGCGGTCGGCGGCCAGGGCATCGATGCGGGTGATGAGCGGCTGCACCCGGCGCGCGTCGAGACCCGACCCCGAAGCATCCAGCTCACCCTCCACGACGCCGATCACCTGGAAGCCGGCCATGCTGCCGGTGCCGTCGGCCTGCGCGGTGTCGCCGGGCTGCCCGGCGCCCGCCAGCGTTCCGTCAGCCTGCTCTCCGAGCCCTGCCTCGGAGAGCAACCGCTCCATGTCGCTGACGACGGCGCTCGCATCGGTCGGGTCAGGTGGGAGCCGGTTCACGACGACCACGAGCGGCAATCGGCGTTGTCGGACCCGTGCCAGGACATCCCATGGCACCTGGTCGGCATAGCGGGTGGCCGTCGTCACGAAGACGCACAGGTCCGCTGCCTCCACGAGCGCGTCGGCCAGTGCGCGATTGTCGCGCTCGATGGAATCGATGTCTGGCGCGTCCACGATCGCGACCCCGCCGCGGCCGCCTTCGGTCACGGTCTCGATGCGGCTGACCAGCGTCGACAGCGGACCATCGTCGAGGAGCGCACGGGCGTCGACCTCGGTCGCCACGAGGACGGCCTCGCGAGTGGTCGGCCGGAGGACTCCCGTCCTGCTGACCGCACGTCCGGCTAGCGTGTTCATCAGCGTCGACTTGCCGGCTCCCGTTGGTCCGAGCAGCACGGCGAGAAGCGGCGCGTCGAGGCTGCGAGCCCGCGGCAGCAGGTAGCTCCGGACATGGTCCGCCAGCTGGCGAGCGCGTTCGGCGGCGGGGCCTGCCGCCTCGACCTGGGCGAGCCGAAGCGCTGCCAGCCGGGAGAGCTCTGTGACGCGGTCGACGAGGTGCTCGGGTGCCACCTCCACCGGCTCGAGGGACGGCGGGAACATCGGCCGATGATGGCGACTCGCCGAGGGGGCCGAGCACGTCAGGAAACGGACCAGCGTTGCGCTCCGGTTGCAATGTCCGGTCCATGCCGCACGTGCTAGGGTCGCGACCATGACCGACTCGTGGCGAGAGCGCGAAGCACGGTGGCGCGACGGCACCCTGGAGGCGGCGACACGCCGTGGACCCGAGCGTCGCACCCGATTCTCGACGATCAGCGATCAGGAGATCGCCCGGCTCTACACGCCGCTCGACCTCGACTCGCCCGATGCCGGCGGTGGCGGTCCCACGGCCGTGGACCATCTCGGCGACCCGCTGCGCAAGCGCGACGGCCCCTGGGCCGAATTCGACCCCGTTCGCGACATCGGCTACCCGGGCGAGGCGCCGTTCACGCGCGGCATCCATCCCACCGGCTACCGGACACGGCTCTGGACGATGCGGATGTTCGCCGGCTTCGGTGCGGCCGAGGACACGAACGAGCGTTTCCGGCAGCTGCTCGATGCAGGCCAGACCGGCCTCTCGATCGCCTACGACATGCCGACGTTGTACGGCTACGACACTGACGACCCGGAGGCCGAAGGCGAGTTCGGCACCTGTGGCGTGGCTGTCTGCTCACTGGCCGACATGGAGGTGCTGCTCGACGGCCTGCCGCTTGACCGCATCTCCACTTCCATGACGATCAACTCCCCGGCGGCCCCGATCTGGGCGATGTACATCGCGGCGGCGGAGAAGCGCGGCTTCCCGCGGGCGATGCTGGAGGGGACGCTCCAGAACGACATCCTCAAGGAGTTCGTGGCCCAGAAGGAGTTCCTCTTCCCGCCCGAGCCTTCGATGCGGCTGGTGACCGACACGATCGAGTTCGGGACGCGCGAGATGCCGCGCTGGAACACCATCTCCATCTCCGGCTATCACATCCGCGAGGCGGGCTCGACGGCCGTGCAGGAGCTCGCCTTCACGATCGCCGATGGCATGGCCTACGTGGAGGAGGCGCTCCGGCGGGGCCTCCACGTCGACGAGTTCGCCCCCCGCCTGAGTTTCTTCTTCAACAGTCACAACGATTTCTTCGAGGAGATCGCCAAGTTCCGCGCCGCACGACGGATCTGGTACAAGCTGATGACCCAGCGCTACCGCGCTGAGAACGAGCGCTCGACCTGGATGCGCTTCCACACCCAGACCGCCGGCGTGTCGCTGACGGCCCAGCAGCCACTCAACAACCTCACACGGGTGGCCGTCCAGGCGCTGGCCGCCGTGCTGGGCGGAACGCAGTCGCTGCATACCGACGCGTATGACGAGGCCTGGGCTGTGCCCTCGGCGGAGGCAGCGCTCCTTGCGCTGCGGCAGCAGCAGATCATCGCTGCGGAGAGCGGCGTGACGAACACCGTGGACCCGCTCGGTGGCTCCTGGTTCGTGGAGTCGCTGACCAACGAGACCGAACGCCAGGTGTGGCGCTACCTGGACGAGATCGACACCTTTGGGGGCATGGTCGGCGCGATCCGGGTTGGATATCCGCAGAAGGAGATCGCCGACGCCGCGTACCGCTTCCAGCGGGAGCTCGACCTGAGCGAGCGGCAGATCGTGGGCGTCAACGTCTACGCCGACCCCGAGGAGCAGCTCTCGATCCCGCTGCTGCAGGTATCCGAGGAGAGCCGCCGCCGCCACCTCGCGCGGCTGGACCGGACCCGCAGCGAGCGAGACCCCGATGCGGTCCGAGCATCGCTCGAGCGGCTACGGGACCTCGCGGCGCGACCCGGCTCATCCGAGACGAACGTGATGCCGGCGCTCATCGACTGCGCCCTCGCCTACGTCACGCTGGGCGAGATGTGCGGCGTCCTCCGCACCGTATTCGGCGAGTACCGCGAGCCGGTCGCCGTTTAGCTCGGGTACGGTGCGCCGGATGGCCAGCCGGCGTCCCATCCCATGCCATCGATGCACTTGGGGACTGGTTGCCGGCCCTGACCCTGTCAGCGATGTGTTCGACGGCTCGATGGCATCGAACGGCGCCGATCCCGCGCAGGTTCCACGCTCAGGGACCCTGCGATGACGGCCATACCTGCGCCAGCGCATCGTCGATGAGTCAGGGAGCGCATCGCTGACACGCGGAGCGTCCTGGAACCCTTCGCGGCGATCGACAGCCGCCCGGCACTGCCCCGCGCTTGTCCGAGGCGGCCGCGCTAGCATCGCTTGTGATGCACACCGACTTTGCCCCCTGATGTACACGGACGCGCTCGAGTTCCTGGAGGAGGACCGCGACGGCTGGGAGCCCTTCGAGGCGTTGCTGGATCAGCCCGACGAGGCGCTGGAACGGCCGACCCCGGAGGACGGACCGGCCCACGGGTGGCGCGGCCGGGACCTGATCGCGCACCTCGTCGGCTGGCAGGAGGTGGCCCTCGCGGCGGCCAAGGAGCTGGCCGTCAACGAGGAGGCACCGGTCATCGCGCGCTTCCGATCGATCATGGACGGAGGTGTGGACGTCCACAACGAGACGATCGCCGATGAGTGGCGCTCGCTGCCGCTCGACGAGGTCCGGCGTCGCGCTCGCTCCGTGGCAGGCGAGCTGCGCGGGCACCTGACCGTGGTCCCCGAGACACGGTGGTTGAAGCACCCGACGAACATGCGGTTCTTCGCCGAGAACACCGTAGACCACTACGCCGAGCACGGCGCCGAGCTGGAGGCGATCCTCGCCGAGCCGTCGTCGTGACGGGCGAGCCGTCATCGCTCGTCGAGTTCCTGGAGGGGATCGCCGCGGGACTGCCGGACGTCGAGGCGGCGGTCGACCGCGACGCCATCACGTACAGCACATCTGGTACCCCGTTCGCGGTCGTGCGTGCCGGTGACGCCGCCTTCCGTTTGCGGGCCGACATCGCGAAAGGGGCCCTCGCAACCCCCGACACGACGCCGTCCGCCCGCGAGGGAGCCGGGTGGGTCCGGTTCACCCCCTTGATCCTCGATGACTTCGTGCTGGACCGCGCCGAGGCGTGGCTCATCGTTGCCCACCGCTTCGCCTGGGAGTCGTCCTCGCCGGTGGGTCGG
>JACDBP010000019.1 GCA_013694835.1 Chloroflexota bacterium | reverse complement strand
GACACGCAGCACCTTGCCGTTCAAGGCGTCGGGATCCTGGGCACTGCCGGCGTCCGCGGCGTCGCCCATGGTGACCCAGAGCTTGCCGTCCGGGCCGTGCTCCACGGCGCATCCGTTGTGGATAGTGGACGCGTTCATGCCGTCCTGGATGACCCAATGCGAGAACGCTAGGGTCGACCCTGTGAAGCGGTAGGCGAGGACCTGGTTGATCTCATCGGTGTCGCGCTGCCGGCTGCGGCAGACGTAGAGCGTCTGGTTCACCGTGAAGTCCCGGTCGAGCGCGATGCCCATGAGCCCCGATTCGCCCACCTGCCAAACGTTCGGCACGGTGAAGGTCATCAGCAGTGTGTTCCCGACGTTGCCGCTCGAATAGAGGCGGATCCGGCCGGGTCGCTCGGTCACGAACATGCGGCCTTGGGCGTCGAATGCCACATCCCACGGGTTGACGAGACCGGACCTGACGACCGTCGACGTGAGGGTCGGCGCGGCCCCACGGGGCGCACCCGGTGCGGCACCTGTGTCCGCGGCATCGGCATGACCATCGCCGGCCAGGGTCACGGCCGGAAAGGCACCGGCGGCGAGCGCACCAGCCAGCAGGATCCGGGCAAGGATCCGTGGGTTGCGCGCCGGCAGGTGGCGATCGATCATCTTGGACCTCCCTGAGCGACGACTCGTTGACCAGCCGCCGGCACCAAGTCTGGCATGGGCGACGCAGATGCCACGCGGAGCGCATTGCTGGATTTCCCGATCTCGCGCGGTTTGACCCCCTTCTGACGCTCGGCTAGACTCCGCGAGCCCTCGCGCAGGGCGGCATCCGGCCCGGATGGCGTCGCCGCGCACTCCCGACCGGCCGACCGGCCCCGGTCCATGAGCAGGGTCGAAGTCCCGCCGGTGGGAGGTGATCCCGGATTGGCCGAAGTCCGAGTCGGCGAAAACGAGACCTTCGAGAGCGCGCTGCGACGCTTCAACAAGAAGATCCAGCAGAGCGGCATCCTCGCTGAAGCTCGCCGTCGTGAGCACTACGAGAAGCCGAGCGTCAAGCGCAAGCGCAAGGAAGCGAAGCGCAAGAAGGTCGCCCGCCAGGGCTAGGCTCGCGGCGATCGATCCCGATCGCCATCGCGGCACTCCCTCGGGGCGTCCCACGTCCGAGGAGCGCAGACATCCGGTGACACTCGCCGAACGGCTGCAGGCTGACCTGACCAACGCCATCCGCCAGCGCGACGAGCTTCGTCGCGACACCCTGCGGATGGTGCTTGCGGCTGCCTATACGCAGGCCAAGGCGGCTCGTCGCGAGCTCTCCGAGGACGAGGTGTTGACCGTCCTCGTCCGCGAGGTGAAGACGCGGCGCGAGTCGGTCGAGGCGTTCCGCAAGGGCAGCCGGGACGAGCTTGCAGACAAGGAGGAGGCCGAGATCGCCATCCTCTCCAGCTTTCTGCCCCAGGCGCTCGACGAGGATGGCCTGCGCGAGATGGTCCGTGCCGCGATCGCCGAGACGGGCGCGTCATCGGCCCGCGATCTGGGTCGGGTGATGAGCGCGCTGGCGCCACGGACGCGCGGCCGTGCCGATGGGCGCGCCGTCAGCGGCATGGTCGCCCAGGAGCTGGCGAGGGCCGATCTCGGCGCCCATCCTGAGTCCCACCCCGCCGGTCGCAGGCGTGAGGGCTCGCCATGATCGCGCGTCGAGCCTCGCTCGCCGCCGCGTTCACGCGCCGGGATGCGGTGCGGCTGACGATCTCCGCGTCCGTGCTGATCGCCGTGCTCGCGGGCATCCTCTCGCTCGACATCCTGCCCTCCGGATTTGCCGCCGACGTGGGTGACCCGGCGCCCAACGACCTGACCGCTCCGCGGACGCTCGTCTTCTCGAGTGCCATCCAGACCGAGCAGCGGCGCGAGGACGCACGCAAGAGCGTGGTGCCGCAGTACGACTACACCTCGTCGCGGGGCCAGGCGAGTGCTGCGCAGCAGCTGGCTGTGCTCGACACGTCGCTGGCACCCGTCGACGCCGCCTTCGAGGCACTCCTGACCGACGACGCGCGCCGTACCGCTCTCCTGGCTGCGCTGCCGACGCTTTCAATCGAGGCGAAGGTGACGCTCACCGGCCTCGACAAGGTGGGCTGGACCGCGTTACGCGGCGAGATGGTCCGCGTCTTCGAGCAGGCCCAGCGCCAGGAGGTGCGCGACACGGAGCTGACCACGAGCCGCGCGGGACTCGACGACCGCCTCGCTTCCCGGTTCGGTTCGACCGAGCGGGCCCTGGCGGGCGAGATCATGTCGCCGCACCTGGTCGCGAACTCGAGCTACGACGAGGCGGCGACCGAGGCGACACGCAACCAGGCAGCGGCGGCGATCCAGCCGATCGAGTTCACGATCCGCAAGGGCGAGCTCATCGTCCGCAAGGGCCAGCGGCTGGAGGCGACCGACCTCGAGAAGATGCAGGCGCTGGGTCTGTTGGACCCGAGACCTGACGTCGCCAAGTTCGGCGGCTGGCTGCTGCTCGCCGCGCTCCTGGTGGGGGTGCTGCTGGCCTGGGTGTGGCGCTTCCGGCGCGAATTCTGGCACCGCAACAACGCGTTGCTCCTCGTGGGGCTGCTGCTCGTCGCGGCGACCGCGGCGATCTCGGTCACCGGTGGCCGCTCCATCCTGCCGTTCTTCGTGCCCACGGCCGCGGTGGCGCTGCTCCTGGCCGTGCTGCTCGATGGCAGTGCCGCCGTCATCGTCACCATCGTGATGGCGGTCGTTGCTTCGGCCGTCAGCGGGTCGGTGGAGTTGGGCGCCTACACCCTGCTCGGCGGTGTGGTCGGCGTCATCACCGTTCGCCGTGGCGAGCGCATCTCGAATTTCGTCCAGGCGGCCCTGGCGATGGCGCTCACCAACGTCGTGGTCGTCACGGTCTTCACGCTGCTCGGTGAGCGCGACCCGATCGGCGTGCTGCAGCTCTACGGGGCCTCGCTGGCCGCCGCTACCGGAGCCGCCGTGGCGGCCGTCGGCACCTTTGCCGCACTTGGCAACGTGTTCGGCATCACGACGTCCTTCCAGCTGCTGGAACTCGCCACACCCTCGCAGCCGCTGCTGCGACGGCTCCTGCTGGAGACGGCGGGCACCTACCACCACTCGCTGATGGTCGGCAACCTGGCCGAGCGCGCCGCCGAGGCGGTCGGCGCGAACCCGCTGGTGGCACGAGTCGCCGCCTACTATCACGACATCGGCAAGCTGGCGAACCCGCTGGCCTTTATCGAGAACCAAGGCGCCGCCGGCAACATCCACGACGAGCTGTCACCCGAGCGATCCGCGGCGGTGCTCAAGGCACACGTCGCCAACGGCATCGATCTGGCCTACCAGTACAAGCTGCCGAAGGCGATCATCCCGTTCATCCCGCAGCACCACGGCACCGCGCTGATGAGCTACTTCTACGCGAAGGCGAGAGACGAGGCGATCGCTGCCGCGGGATCGCTGCCGGGCACGCCCGCAGCAGAAGCCGCCGCCGCCACGGTCGACCATGCACGCTTCCGCCACGTCGGTCCCAAACCGCAGTCCCGCGAGGCAGCCATCCTGATGCTCGCGGACTCCGTGGAGGCGTCGGTCCGGTCGCTCACCTCGCACGATGAGCCGGCCATCCGGGCGATGGTCGTGCGCATCATCAGGGAGCGTCTCGAGGACGGCCAGTTCGACGAGTCGGACCTGACGCTGCGTGACATCGAGCTCATCAGGGAAGCGTTCGTGGCCCAGCTGATCGGGATGTACCACCGGCGGATCGAGTACCCCCAGAACAAGGTCGTGGAGCTCGAATCGCGGCGAGCTGCGTCCGGCGGAGGCGGCGAGGCCTCGTGACCCCGTCCGTCTGGCGGGCTCGATGAGGGGCGTCCGCCGCTGACGTTGGCTGGGATCGGACGTTCGATCTACCTGCCGCCATGGCGCCTGGACATCACGGTGCGTGCCGGTGTCGAGCCGCGAGTGCCGCACTCGGTGCTCGCGCACACCGTGGCTGCGGCACTCGGCGCTGCCGGCGCGCCCGAGCCCGCCAGCGTGGGGCTCTTCCTCAGCGACGACGCGGAGCTCAGCGAGCTGAACCGGGACGCGATGGGCATCGACGGGCCGACCGACGTGCTCTCCTTCCCACTCCTCTCACCGGGCGCGTTCCCGCGGCACGCTGGCCAGGACCCGATCGTCCGTGCCGAGGCGGTCCTCCCGTTCGCGCTACCCCCCGGGCGGCGTACCCACCTCGGCGACATCGTGGTGTCGGTCGAACGCGCCGCAGTCCAGGCAGCGCAGGGCCGCGGCGGCCAGACAGGCGACGTCAGCTGGTCCACTGCCGATGAGCTTCGCCTGCTGGTGACCCACGGCACGCTTCACGTCTGCGGTTGGGACCACGCGATGCCCGACGAGGAAGCGGCCATGCGTGAGCTCGAACGGGAGCTGCTCAGCCAGACGGTCTCGGCAACATCCCACAGTCTCCGGCTACGGCGATCCAGGGACCATCGAGCGTCCAACCGCCGCGGCCATCGGCCAGGCTGAAGGCTGCGAGCCGCGGCGCCCAGACTACGCCCACTGGCAGCTGCGGCAGGGCGCGCTGCGCACCGACGATGCCGATCCCGTAGGCGACACCCTCGAGCGCGATCCCCGTTGGCTCCAGATCCAGCGCTGCCAACGCGTCGTCGAGCGGGCCGACGTAGGAGCGTCCGTCTTCGAGCAGACCCTCCCTGCCCGGGAGCGCGGCCGCCATCGCCTCGTAGTCCGCACCTTCCACCTTCTCCACGTCGCAGTGCGTGAAGCAGAGCGATCGGGTGCGTTCGAACAGAGCTCGTTGAGCGTAGATCTCGGCGTTTCCCTCTGTCAGCGGCGAGGGGACCGGGAAGGTGAAGCCGGGCGGGATCGTCTCGGCCGGCGGTTCTGATGGCAGGTTCTCGTTCGTAGCAGTCGGAAGGGCGAACGTGACCTCGGCCGAGGGCGAGGCTGCGGTGGGTGATGTGCTGCGCGATCTCGGGGAAGGCGTATCTGGAGCCGGTGACGGTGACGGTACGGTCATGGTCAGGGATGGTGACCGAGGAGCGGGCGAGCCCGCTGGGGTCGTGCCGGTGCCTGGACTGGCGGTACAAGCAGCGAGAAGACAGACGACCGTGACCGTCGACGACTTGGGTAACTTCATGGTGTCAGCGCTTGAACCCGATTCGCGTTGTGTTTGTCGGCGGGCTCAAGCGTACCCGCCCGTAGATGCAGGCCGGGGTACCCTTGACCACTCGCAGACGGGGCCGCGTCCAGCCGGACGGGGCCCGATCCGTGCGTCCGGGCGCAAGCGACGTGTCGAGCACGCCGAGGTTATGACCGCGGGTCCAGCGGGCAGTGCGCAGCCGTCGGGCGGCCAAGGGAACGAGGCAGGGTGACCAAGATCGTGGTGGGGTTGGGCAACCCCGGCAGGCAGTACGAGAAGACCCGTCACAACGTGGGCTGGATGGTGCTCGACCGGATCGCCGATCGGGCCGGCATCGGCGGCCGCGTCAAGGCACGCGACGCGGCGGCGGTCGTCATCGGGCGTGTCGATGGGCTCGACCTGGTGCTCGCCAAGCCGACGACCTATATGAACCTGTCCGGCGTGGCCGTCCGCAAGTTGCTGGCGCGGGAGCGGGCACCGAAGTCCGAGATGCTCGTCATCGTGGACGACTTCGCGCTGCCGCTCGGCAAGCTGCGGATGCGTGGTGAGGGCAGCGCAGGGGGGCACAACGGCCTCCGGTCGATCATCGCCGAGCTGGAGACGCAGGACTTCGCCCGCCTGCGGGTCGGCATCGGGGAACCCGGGCGAAGCTCGGTGGACCACGTGTTGAGCCGCTTCACGCCCGAGGAGCAGGCAGCGCTCGACCACGTCCTCGACGCTGCGGCGGACGCCGTGCTGGCGTGGGCGCGTGAGGGGATCGACAGGACGGCCAACCGCTGGAATGCCTGGACAGTGCCCGTGCCCGCCGACGAAAGGCCCGGCAAGTCTGTCCCGTCCCGCGGTGGATCCGCGCTTCCGCTCGGCCCTGACGCGCCCGGCCCGGACGCGCCCGGGCCCGGCGAGATCGACGGGCCCGCCGACGCCCAGGGCGTGAAG
>JACDBP010000133.1 GCA_013694835.1 Chloroflexota bacterium | reverse complement strand
CGCCCCGCGCCGGCCGATCCGGCCGAGATGCTGCGCGCCGAACCCGCCGCGATGCGCGCCGAGGCGGATGCGATCGCCTCCGAGTCGCAGCTGGACCACCCCAAGCTGGCACGCTGGGCTGCCGCCTCGATCACCGTCCCTGAAGGTCGACCGGCGGGGCTCCTCGTCCACGGCAACGCCGGTGCACTCGCGGGCGGCATGTTCGGCACAGCCCTGGGCGCCGTCCAACGACTCGTGGCAGATGGACGCGACGTCCACGTGTGGGCCACCGAATCGCGGCCCAGCCAGGACGGAGCGCGCCTGACGACGACGGAGCTGGAGTGGATGGATACGCCGTTCACGCTCATCGCCGACGCTGCCGCGGGTCAGGTCCTGGCCAGCGGCAAGGTCGATGCCGTGCTGCTCGGCGCGGAGCACATCGCGCGCAACGGTGACACGGCCGGGACCGTGGGCAGCTTCCCGATCGCGGCCGCGGCCGCAACGCTCGGCATCCCGGTCCTGATCTGCGCGGCGAGTTGCACGATCGCGCTGGGCACGAGTGGCGGCGCGGCCATCCCCGCCGATCGCGACCCGAGCGGGCGGCCGCTGCTCGATGTCATTCCTGCATCGCTCATCACGGCGCTGTTCACGGAACACGGTCGCGTCGAACCCTCGTCAGAGGCGCAGCTGCGGGCTGCCTACGAACGGGCAGCGCTCCGACGGATGCCCCACGGCCGATCATCGACCCCGGAAGCTGTGGCCGGCTGATGGCGTCTGTCGCCCAGACTGGCAGGCTCCGCGAGCGGCGGCTCCAGGTCCACGCGACCCGCGATCGAGCCTTCCTCCGAACGTTCCTCGAGCGCGATCGCCTCATGGCGGCGTACGCCATCTGCGACCTCGACGATCGCGAATTCGGCCGCACCCGCTGGGGCGTGGCGATGGATGGGGGCGACTCGATCGCCGTGGCGCTCGAGTACAACGGCGTGGCGCCCCAGCCGCTCTTCGTGATGGGCGACGCCGATGGCGTGGCAGCCGTGCTGCGCGAGATGATCAGGCCGCGCGCGGCCTACCTGGCGGGCCTTCCCGAACACCTGGAGCGGGCAGGGTCGCTCTACCGGATCGAGCCCGGACCGCCGATGGTCCGGATGTGGGTGGACCGGGCGAGCTTCATGCCGGCTCCGGGTTCGGTCCAGCGGCTGCTGCCGGCCGACATCGGGGACCTCAACCGCCTTTACAACCTTGGCTTCACCAGCTGGCTGCCCTCGGAGGCGATCAGCCATGGCGTCTACTACGGCATCCGCTCCGGGGGACGCCTCATCGCCGCGGCAGGGACCCACGTCGTCAGCGCGGAAGCGCGGCTGGCCGTGGTGGGCAACGTGATGACCCATCGCGAGCACCGCAGCCGCGGGTTCGCCAAGGTGACGACCAGCGCGGTGACCCAGGAACTGCTCCGGAGCGCCGACCAGGTGGTGCTCAACGTGCGTGCCGACAACCCCCCGGCGCTGGCCGCCTACCGCGCCCTCGGCTATCGCGAGCACCTCCGCTTCGAGGAGCGCCTCATCCACCGACGCGGGATGCTCTGGGATAGCATCCTGTCACCGCTGCGGCGTCTGCTGCCGCCATCCCGCAAGGAGGTCTGATGACCGAAACCCTCTCCGCGCCTGCCCACATCGAGCCGCTCTCCGGTGACGCCGCCAACGGCCAGACCGCTGCTTCCTCCGATCTCCCCGCCCATGACGTCGTTGATCTCGGCCTAGCCGCCGAGGGCAAGCGCCGCATCGAGTGGGCCGAGCGCGAGATGCCGGTGCTGCGGCTCATCCGCGAGCGGTTCGAGCGTGAGCGGCCGCTGGAGGGGCTGCGGATCGGCGCCTGTCTCCACGTGACGACCGAGACAGCGAACCTGATGCGGACGCTCAAGGCGGGCGGCGCCTCCATCTCGCTGTGCGCCTCCAACCCGCTGTCCACCAAGGATGATGTCGCGGCGGCACTCGTGGCCGAGTACGGCATCTCCACCTACGCCCGCCGCGGCGAGGATCGCGACACCTACTACGCCCATCTCAACGCGGTCGCGGACACCCAGCCTCAGGTCACCATGGACGACGGCTGCGACCTGGTCTCGCTGCTCCACAAGGAGCGGCCGCAACAGCTGGAAGCGATCCTCGCCGGCACCGAGGAGACGACCACCGGGGTCATCCGGCTCAAGGCGATGGCGGCCGATGGGGCACTCGCCTTCCCGGTGGTCGCCGTCAACGAGGCGAAGACCAAGCACCTCTTCGACAACCGCTACGGCACCGGCCAGTCGACCGTCGACGGCATCCTGCGAGCGACGAACATCCTGCTCGCCGGCCGCAAGGTGGTCATCGCGGGCTACGGCTGGGTAGGGCGCGGCATCGCGTCGCGGATGCGCGGCATGGGCGCCCACGTAGCGATCACGGAGGTCGAGCCGATCGCCGCGATCGAGGCGCTGATGGACGGCTTCCTGGTCAAGACCGGCCTCGAGGCCGCCGCCTGGGGCGACCTGTTCATCACTGCCACGGGCAACCTCAATGTCTTCCGCCGCGAGCATTTCGAGCGGATGCGCGACGGCGCGATCCTTGCCAACAGTGGCCACTTCGACGATGAGATCGACCTCAAGGCGCTCCGCGAGATGGCCGAGGATCACGTGCGCGAGGTCCGCAAGGACGTCGAGGAGTACGACATCGGCAATCACCGGCTCCATGTCATCGCGCAGGGCAGGCTGGTGAACCTGGCCACGGCCGAGGGTCACCCCGCAGCCGTGATGGACATGTCGTTCGCGAACCAGGCGCTGTCCGCCGAGCACGTGGCGAAGAACCACGCGTTTCTCACCAACCAGGTCTACATCGTGCCCGAGGAGATCGACCGCGAGGTCGCCCGGCTCAAGCTCGTCGCCCTCGGCGTGGACATCGACACGATGACCCCCGAGCAGGTCAAGTACGTCACCTCCTGGGAGAGCGGCACCTAGCCGATCGCCCCTCGGTCCAGCAGACGTGGTCGGAGGCCCGTGCCGGAAGGCGCGGGCCCCTCGCCAGTACCCCGGGCCTGGTAGAAGGCCACTCGAGCTCGTGCTTGGCCGGCCGACCGTCACTGGTCGACCAGCAGGCCGGTCTGGCGCGCCCCTCTGCCCCGAACCCGCGCGCCCAGCCACGTGCCCGCCGCCGCGGCAGTGGGATAGGCGCCGAGGCCGGCGACGACCGGGAGGACCATCCCGAAGTGCTCCGGCTCGAGCTCGCCGACGGCCAGCGGTGCGACGACGGAGGAGCCGAGGACCTGCCACGCCACGAACGCGACGCCGACGGCCAGCCATCCGTTCGGGCCGGTCGGCCAGAAGTACGCGAGACCGGCTCCGGCAAGGCCGACCAAGGCGGCGGTCGGGATCAGCATCGACAGGTGCTCGCCCCACACCTTCGGAGCGTCGCGCAACGCGAGCTGCAACGCCACGTTGTCGAGGGCCGCCAGCATCCCGATGCCGGCCACAGCGACGAGGAGCGCGGCGACGAGCGTGGCTCTGAGCAGATCAGGCATCTGTTCGCGAGACGTCCGGCCGCGGACGTTGTGACGTCTCAGCTCGGCAGGATGAGCTCCGCCAGCGCCCCGATCACCGCCTCGACCTCCGCCTCCGTGTTGTAGAACGCCGGTGACAGGCGGACGATGCCTGGCCGGTAGTCGACGATGATGCCCCGCCGGGCTAGCTCGTCGACGACCGGTTTCGGGTCGGCGACCTCGATGGCGACGATGCCCCCGCGCCAGGCATCGTCGCGTACCGCCCGCACGGAGAGACCTCGCTCGTCGGCCAGTCGGATCGCCAGCGCGCCCAGGTCGAGCGTTCGTTGGTGCAGCC
This sequence comes from Chloroflexota bacterium, assembly GCA_013694835.1. GTDB lineage: Bacteria > Chloroflexota > Limnocylindria > Limnocylindrales > CSP1-4 > JACDBP01. The sequence continues at coordinate 2,756 of JACDBP010000133.1, read as the reverse complement.
GCGGGATGCCGATCTCACGGACCAGCTCCATCGCGCCCCGGGCGACGAACGCCGAGGGCACCGATGGCGTGCCCATCTCGAACTTGCGAGCGTCGCTGGCGAACTCGAGCGAGGCCACGTCGAAGGCGAACTGGCGCGCGCTCGAGAACCAGCCGGTGGTCGTCGGCGCGAGAGCCTCGAGAAGCTCCGGTCGTAGCCACAAAAAGGCGTTGCCCGGGCCGCCGAACAGCCACTTGAGCGTGCCGGAGACGTACGCATCGACGCCCGTTGCCGCGATGTCGGTCGGCAGCAGCCCCGTCGCCTGGTACGCATCGATGACCGTCAGTGCGCCTCGCGACCGCGCCAACGCCGCCAGTCCGGTGATGTCCTGCACGGCACCGGTCGTGAAGTAGACATGTCCGGTCGCCACCAGCAGCGTCCGCTCGTCGATCGCCGCGTCGAAAACGGAGAGTGGCACGGTCAGCCCGTCGGGTGAGGGGAGGACCACCACCTCGACCCCTAGCGGCGTCCGTGCCAGCCACTGGTGCCCGAGGGTCGGGAAGTCGAGCGTGGTCGTGATGACACGCGTGCGTCCTGGGTCGCGTGCCCCGGGCGCATCGAACGCCGACGCCAGCGACGCCAACGCCACCGAGACGTTGGGCGCCAGCGCGATCTCCTCGGCCGGCCGTCCGATCGTCCAGCCGAAGTCGTCCCGCAGGCCGACCAACTCCTCGAGCCAGTGCGTGTACCAGGCGCGGGCCCCAAGCGACCCCCACTGATCGAGGAACTCGGCAAGCTTCGCGCGTGAGCGGTCCGTCAGAGCGCCGAGCGAGCAGGTGTTGAGGTAGGTCGAGCGCGACAGCAGCGGGAACTCGTCCCGGTAGGCGAGCAGCTCGGGGTGGCGGAGCGTGGCAGCCATCCGGATGAGCGTAGTCCCGAACGGGATCACGGTCTCGTTGGCGTCCGAACCGTCTCGATACATCTTGACATCAACCTCGCGTGACATCACGATGCTTGCGTGCGAACGACCCTGACACTCGACGAGGATGTGGCGCACCGTCTCGGCGAGCTCACTCGGATGACCGGTGCGAGCTTCAAGCAGGTGGTGAACGAAACCTTGCGGGCCGGACTGCAGGGAGCCCAGAAACCGGCTCCTTCGCTGCCTCGGTTCCGGGTGACGCCCAAGGCAGCTGGCTTTCGCGTCGGCGTCGATGTGCGCCGGCTCAACCAGCTCAACGATGAGCTGGACACGGAGGCTCGTTTCGACCGGACGTCGGCCCCCAAAGACGATCGGTGATCGTCCCCGATATCAACCTGTTGATCTACGCCTATAACTCCGACGCTCCGGACCACGAGCGGGCACGGGGATGGTGGGAGAGCGTGCTCTCGTCAGAGCGTCCCGTCGGTCTTGCCTGGGCGGTGATGCTCGGCTATCTGCGACTGATGACCAGCCGCAGCGTGCTCATCGATCCCTTCCCGCCGAAGGAGGCGATCGGCCACATCCGCGCCTGGCTCGCGCGACCCCAGGTGCTGGTGCTCGGCCCGGGTGCTCGGCACCTGGAGCTGATCGAGGGACTCATGGAGGCGGCGCGCGCTTCGGGGCACATGACGACCGACGTGCATCTCGCAGCGCTCACCATCGAGCACCAGGCTGAGCTGTGCTCCAACGACACCGACTTCGCGCGTTTCCCCGGTCTTCGCTGGAGCGACCCATTGCGCTGACCCCCGCCCGCCAGCAGAGTGGATGGCGAAGTCGCGACCGTGCCAGCCACCGAGGCTGCTGCCGGGGCCGAGCCACGGCGCGCGTCGGTGTACCCTCTGGCAGCCATCAGAGGAGACCCATGAGCAGCATCATCACCGACGCGCAGTACCTGTTCACGTCCGAATCGGTGACCGAGGGGCACCCGGACAAGATGTGCGACCAGATCTCGGACGCCATCCTGGATGCCATCCTGCGCGACGATCCGCCGGCGCGCGTTGCCTGCGAGACGGCGACCACGACCGGCACCGTGATGGTGCTCGGGGAGATCACGACCTCCACCTACGTGGAGTTCCAGTCGATCGTGCGCGAGACGATCCAGCAGATCGGCTATACCGATGCGCGCTACGGCTTCGACTACCGGACGTGCGGCACGCTGGTCTCGGTCCACGAGCAGTCGCCGGACATCAAGCGCGGCGTCGACGAGTCACTCGAGACCCGCGGAAAGGTCGACGAGCACGATCAGGGCGCCGGTGACCAGGGGATGATGTTCGGCTTCGCCTGCCGCGAGACCCCGGAGCTGATGCCGCTGCCGATCGCGCTTGCGCATCGGCTGGCTCAGCGGCTGGCCGCGGTCCGCAAGGACGGCCAGCTGCCGTACCTGCGTCCAGACGGCAAGACGCAGGTCACGGTCGAGTACGAATACGGCCGGCCAAAGGCGGTCCGGACCGTGGTCGTGGCAGCCCAGCACAACGAGGAGGTCTCCACCGACCGGTTGCGCGATGACGTCATCGAGTCGGTCGTGCGTCAGGTGGTGCCGCGCGAGCTGCGGGCGGTCGACCCCACGGTCCATGTCAACCCGACGGGGCGCTTCGTCATCGGCGGCCCGATGGGCGACTCCGGCCTGACTGGCCGCAAGATCATCGTCGACACGTACGGCGGCATGGGCCGTCATGGCGGCGGTGCGTTCAGCGGCAAGGACCCGTCCAAGGTTGACCGCTCGGCCTGCTATGCGGCGCGCTGGGTGGCCAAGAACGTTGTCGCGGCCAAGCTCGCTCGGCGCTGCGAGGTGCAGGTG
>JACDBP010000130.1 GCA_013694835.1 Chloroflexota bacterium | reverse complement strand
CGACCCGACGCGCCGAAAGCCGCATGCAAGCCGACATCGGCGCCGCAGGCGCGGGCGGCCGCCCGGTTACCTAGCCTGCGGCGATGGGCATCTTCGCGTCGATCTTCGCGTTCATCGGGCGTTTCCTCGGGCGGGCGCTCAGCGTGGCGATGGGCTGGGCGACGATCCTGCTTTTCGGGCGGGTCCCGCAGTCCAAGCAGCTGCTGCTGTCGCTGATCTCACTCGGCTCGCTCGCCTGGGTGGTGATGGTGGTCGGTGTGCTGATCCCGAGCATCGGCGCGCTGCTCATCTCGTTCGCGCCGATCCCGGATTCCCTGGCGGAACAGCGGATCGTCGGCATCGAGATCGAGACCCTGGTCCGCATCGGGATGCTCGTGGCCGCGCTCGTCATCCCGCTGCTGATCGGCGTCGGGAGCTACTTCATGTTGAGCAGGGCGGACCGGCCGGCGGGCGCGGGGATCCTCAGGCAGATCCTGCGGGGCTATCCGTACGCGGCCGTGCTTGCGCTGAGCATGGCGTTCATGATCGTCATCGCCCCCGCGCGGAAGCTGCGGAGCATGGCCAAGCGCTGGTCAGACGCGCACATCCCGGTCGTCGTCAAGCCCGGCGGCTACGACGTCGTGGCCGACGACCTGGAGCGGGCCCTCGACTCTGCGGGACTGGAGATCGAGCGAGTCCGTGCACCACGGGTGCTGGAGGCTCCCTCGAAGCTGCTCGCGGCCGTCGCGGGACCGGGCGTCGATCGGCTCATCCCCGACGAACTGATCCAGCTTCGCAATCGGGATCTCGAGGTCCTCATCTACCCCAGCGACATCTCCATCGTGGGCAAGCCCGACCAGCTGGCCCATGCCCGTGCGGCGGTGGCCGGCCGGCTCACCTTCACGGCCGCGTACATGACCACCAGCGAGGAAGCCCAGAAGGTGGAGGACCACCTGGAGCGGATCTGGCGCACGGTGCCGGCGGTCAAGTCGGCCGCCCAGGCGCTCAACCCGGCCAATGCCTCGCAGGAGGTGGGGAATGGCCGGGCCGCGGCGGCGGATGCCGTGGACGGGGCCAGCGATGGGAGTCGCGACGCTCAGACGGATGCGGCGAGCGCGGCCGTCGCAGCGAGAGCGACTGCCGTGGCCGCAGGGCCGCCCCCCGCTGGCGAGGATCCCGCGCGTGACGATGCTTCGACGCCGGGTGATGGGCGGGACGGCAGCGCCGCTCCGGACCAGGCCACGGGCGGTGCGGACGCCGCCGCGATCGCCGCGGAGCTACCGCCTCAGATGACGCGAGACGAGATCCTGGCCGCGGGTCACGTGGCCCCACCCGATGCGCCAGGGCCGGACGACGGCATGGACCCGGACACCATCGACGGGCTGGTGCAGCAGCTCAAGGAGGTCGACGTGGCCCTCGCCGAGCTGGTCGTGCCGCACGAGGAGTGGGAGGTGCTGTATCGCCTCCGGCTCCAGGTCGAGCGGGACCTGCTCGCCACGCGCGACGTGATCGAGGGTCGCGTCGACGGAGAGGAGCGTCCGGGGGACGTCGGACCGGCCACGCGGATCGTCCAGGGCATAGGGAGCGCTGCCGCGGCCGTGGAGCGAGCGCTGGGCGGGACCCCCATCGCGCTCGTGGCCGGTGCCGTGCGACACGCCCTGCCGGAGCCTGATCACGACCCGGACGCCCTGATCGAGACGTCCGAGCCGGAACCGGTCGCGCCGGTCGCGCGTCCTGCCGAGACATCCGTGAGCCACCGCGCGTCGTAGACACTGCGGGACGGCGACGCGACACGTCGCTCGCTGCATCACCAGGGGAACTCCATCATCATCGACCGACCGTGGCCTACCGACCGCTGAGCCGCCGAGCGCGGATCGCAACACCAGACGCCCAGCGCAGCATCGCTCTACGACGCCTCGCGCTGTCCCGGGTCCGCTCGCGTCCCAGGTCCGGCGGCGGCATGGCGATGCCGCTCATCGGCATCACCGCGCTGGTGCTGGTCGCGGTGATCACCGCCAGTGCGCTGGCCGTCGGCGGTGGCGCGGCAGCGACCTACGAGTCGCTCGCGGAGGGCCTGCCGGATCCGGCCCGTCTCGAGGAGCTCGACTTCGCCCAACCGACGATGGTCTACGACCGGACCGGCACCGTGGAGATCGCCCGGTTCACGGAACAGCGCCGGAGCGTCGTCACGTTCGAGCAGATCCCGCAGCTCGTCCTCGACGCCACGACGGTCACCGAGGACGCCACGTTCTGGGAGAACCAGGGCTTCGACCCGAACGCGATCATCTCGGCCATCCTCGGCCAGGTCAGCGGCAGCAGCGACCGCGGCGGATCCACGATCACCCAGCAGCTTGTGCGTGCCCGCCTCCTGCCGCAGGACCTGCTGGCCCCCGGGGCCGACCGCTACCTGCGGAAGGCGAAGGAGCTCATCCAGGCCCAGCGGCTGACCGAGGCATTTCCGGGCGAGGCGGGCAAGCAGCGGATCATCACCGCGTACATGAACCAGATCTTCTACGGCCAGTCGGCCTACGGCATCGCGGCCGCGGCGGACGTCATGTTCGGCGTGACCGACCTCTCCAAGCTGACGCCTGCCCAGGCCGCGCTGCTCGCCGGCCTGCCCCAGAATCCCAACGTCCACAACCCGTACCGGCACGCCACGGAGACCGAGGACGGCAAGCTCATCGTCGCCAACTGCCGCTACGGCGCCGACCTCCGGTTGGTCGACCCCAACTGCACGGACGTCAGCCCGGTCGCTCGACGCAACTACATCCTGACCCGTCTCTATTCACCCGGTGGTCGCTGGAAGAAGCTGACCCGTGAGGAGTTGCTCGAGGGCCTCAACGAGCCCATCGAGCTCATCGGTGAGCGACCGCTCATCTACATCGCGCCGCACTTCGTGTGGCAGATGAAGAAGCAGCTGGACCAGATCCTGAGCGACCGCACGCCGGCCGAACGCGGCGGCTACAAGGTCATCACGACCATCGACCTGAAGGCCCAGGAGATCGCGGAGCGGTACATCACCGCGGGCGCGATCCTGCCGCACATGGCCGCCACCGAGTTCCGCCGAACGGCGACCGAGATGAAGCTCCGCAAGGACGACCAGGAATGGATCGCTCGCTTGCGTGGCAAGAACATCCGGAACGCGGCCATGGTCGCGCTCGACTACCGGAACGGAGATGTGCTCGCCTACGTGGGCTCCGCCGGTTACTACCGCGAGGACCTCGCCACCAAGAAGTTCAACCCCAAGTACGACGTGGCAGGAGACGGCTTCCGGCAGCCCGGATCCGCATTCAAGCCGGTCGTCTACGCGACCGCCATCGAGGAGCGCAAGGTGACCGCCGGCACCATGCTGCTCGACGTCACGACGCCGTTCGGCCGGACATGGACGCCGCGGGATGCCGACCGCCTGGAACGGGGGCCCGTGCGCGTCCGGAAGGCCCTCCAGTACTCGCTCAATATCCCGGCCATCCGGGCCATGGAACGCGTCGGGCCGACCGTCGTCGCCAAGCAGGCGACCCGCATGGGCATCAAGTTCCCGAACGGCGAGAAGAGCCTCGAGCTGGGTGGCCTCGCCGGCGCCATCGGCACCGTCGAGGTCCGGCCGATCGACCTCACTGCTGCCTTCGGCGTGTTCGGGAACGGCGGCGTCTACACGGAGCCGAGGATGATCCTCGAGGTCCTCGACGCGAACCGCGAGACGCTCTACCAGGCCGGCACGGCGACACGCACCCGGGCGCTCAGTCCGCAGACGGCTTACGTCATGTCCGACATCCTCGCCGGCAGCAGCGACCCGGCCGAGAACCTCATCTGGGGCCCCAAGTTCCAGATCAGGAATGGCCCCAACGGCGAGCGGCGGATCATGGCGGTCAAGACAGGCACCACGAACGACATCCGCGATCTGTCCACGTATGGCTTCCTGCCGGCGCCCAAGGACCCCGGCCAGCCTGCCCTCTCGGTCGGCGTCTGGATGGGCAACAGCGACCACACGCCCCCGCGCGCCAGCAGTGAGCCGGCCTTCGCGACCGACGGACCCGGCCGGATCTGGCGCGCCTTCCTGCGCGACTACATGCAGAAGAAGCCAGTGCCCGACTTCAAGCGACCGAACGGCCTGGTCCAGGCGACGATCGATGCGTGGTCCGGTGGCCGCCCCGGGCCCTGGACCGAAAAGACTGCGGCCGAGTGGTTCCTGAGCGGCACGCAGCCGGGCTCCCGCGGCGCGATCGACCCGGCCGGGCTGCTCTACGTCGAGCAGTGTGGTGAGTGGCGGGTCGACGTCACCAAGGCCGAGCCCGGCTCCCCGCGGGCGTGGCAGGACGCACTCAAGGACTGGATGCGGCGGGCGCGCGAAGGCCCGGGCAGGGTCGGTCGGCATGGCGCCGCTACGGCCTACTTCTGGGGCGAAGGTGGCACGTGGGGTGGGAAGCTGGCGGAGACATCCTGTGTCGAGCCGACGCCGTCACCGAGCGTGACCCCATCGGGCGAGCCGACGCCCTCGCCGGAACCGACGCGCACGCCCAAGCCGACCCGGAC
>JACDBP010000100.1 GCA_013694835.1 Chloroflexota bacterium | reverse complement strand
GCATCGAGCCCGCGGTCTGGCACCTCAACGAGGGACACTCGGCGTTCCTGCTCCTCGAGCGCGCGCGTGAGACGGTGGCCGCCGGGACCGAGAGCTCGGCAGCGGACGCCCTCATCCTCGCCGGACGGAACTCGGTGTTCACGATCCACACACCGGTCTCCGCGGGCAACGAGCGCTTCGACACGACGCTCGTCCGACAGCTGGCGGCACCGCTGACGGACGGCACCGACGTCGACCTGGAGCACGTCCTCGAGCTCGGGCGTGGGACGGATGGCGACCCCGGCCAGTTCGATATGACCGCCTTCAGCCTGCGCCTGACCAATGGCTCGAACGCCGTCTCGGCGCTCCACGCTGAGACCGCCAACGCCAGCTGGCGCCATATCCTCGAGCGACCCATCCTCGACGTCACGAACGGTGTCCACACGCCCAGCTGGGTCGGTCAGCCGACGCGCGAGCTCTACGAGGGCCTCGGGGCCGACCTCGACGACCTGGACGCCGACAGGGCCGATGCGCGGTTCTGGGACCATCTCGACCGTATCCCGGACGACCGTCTGTGGGAAGCGCACCTCCGCCAGAAGCTCGAGCTCGCGTTCTTCGCGCGTGGTCGTCTCCGCACCCAGTTCGCGCGCCACGGCGAGGCACCCGAGGCCCTCCAGGCCGTTTCGGATGCGCTGGACCCGGCCATCCTCACCATCGGCTTCGCGAGGCGCTTCGCGACCTACAAGCGGGCAGCCCTCCTCTTCTCCGACGAGGAACGACTGGCGCGGCTCATCTGGGGCACGGACCAGCCGGTCCAGTTCGTGTTCGCGGGCAAGGCGCACCCCGCCGACCGGCCCGGGCAGCGCGTCATCCAGGAGATCTTCAGCAAGAGCCGATCGCCGCGCTTTCGCGGCCGGATCTTCATGCTCGAGGACTACGACATCCGGATCGGCCGCTACCTCGTCCAGGGCGTGGACGTCTGGCTGAACAACCCGAGGCGCCCGCTCGAGGCCTCCGGCACCAGCGGTATGAAGGCTGCCATGAACGGGGTCGTGAACTTCTCGGTGCTCGACGGCTGGTGGGACGAAGGCTGGACCGGCGACAACGGCTACGCCATCGGTGGCCGCACCGTCGACTCGAACGAAGGCGCCCAGGACTGGGCCGATGCCCAGGCGCTGTACGGGACCCTGGAGCAGGAGATCGTGCCGCGTTTCTACGACCGGGATCGGACGAGCGGCCTGCCCACCAGCTGGCTCGAGCTGATGCGGCGGTCGATCACCAGCACGATCTGGCGATTCTCGACGACCCGGATGCTCCAGGAATATGTGGACCTGCTGTACCTCCCGGCCGCCGCCGTGGCACCCGACCCCAGGGAACCCGTTTCGGTGGGCGCGACCGGGGACGACCCGGGTCGCTGACCCAGCGACCACCCTACGACCTCAGGCAGACGCATGGCGCCCACCATCTCCCTTGCGCTGGTGCTCCACAACCACCAGCCGGTGGGCAACTTCGGCTGGGTCATCGAGGAAGTCTTCCGCAAGGCATACGAGCCCATGATCGGGGCGCTCGAGCGGCACCCGAGGGTGAGGCTCGGGCTGCACTACACGGGCCCGCTGCTGGAGTGGCTTCGGATCAACCGGCCCGACACGATAGATCGCCTCAGGGTGCTGGTCACCCGCGACCAGGTTGAGATCCTCGGTGGCGCTCACTACGAGCCGATCATCGCCTCGCTCCCCCGACGCGACCGGCACGGCCAACTGGTTCGCATGGCCGATGAGCTGCAGGCGCTGTTCGGGCAGCGGCCACGCGGCGCGTGGCTCGCTGAGCGGGTCTGGGAGCCGTCGCTGCCTTACGACCTCGCCGAGGGCGGCTACGACTGGACCGTGCTCGATGACAACCACCTGCGCAGCGCGTCGGTCAGGGAGGACGGGATGTGGGGCGCCTACACGACCGACGACGAAGGGCGGATGACGACCATCTTCGGCACCGAGCAGGGCCTCCGCTACCTCATCCCCTTCGGCGAGGTGGACAAGCTGATCGGCTATCTCCGTGACCACGCCACGGACGACGGCCTCCGACTCGGCACGATGGGCGATGACGGCGAGAAGTTCGGCGCCTGGCCCGGCACCTTCGAGCACTGCTGGGGAAGCTCGGCGTGGGTCGATCGCTGCTTCGCCGCGCTGGAGGAGAACGCCGAGTGGCTGACGACCGTGACGCCATCCGGCTGGCTCCAGCGGCAGACGCCGATCGGCCGCATCTACGTGCCGACGGCCTCGTACGTGGAGATGACCCAGTGGGCCCTGCCGGCAGATGAGGCGAACGCCTTCCACGACGTCCTGCAGTCCGCACGGACCCAGGGTCGGCCGGAGTCGCGGTTCCTGCGCGGCGGCTTCTGGCGCAACTTCCAATCGCGCTACCGCGAGATCAACGATCTCCACAAGCAGATGCTGCGAACCTCCGCGAAGGTCGAGCGGATGCCGCCCGGCCGCGTGCGTGACCTTGCGACCGATCATCTCTACCGCGGCCAGTCCAATGACTGCTACTGGCACGGGCTGTTCGGCGGCATCTACATCGTCCACATGCGGATGGCGACCCTGGCGCACCTGATCGCTGCGGAAGACCACGCGGACCGCATGCTCGGCTCGCTCGACGAGGCACGGACCGCCGACCTCGACCTGGACGGGATCGACGAGGTGCTCATGGCGACCGCGGGCCAGTCGATCGTGGTCGATCTCGCCGAGGGCGCCGGGATCGGATCCTGGGACCTCCGGGCGAGCCGCGTGGCCCTGGGTTCGGTGCTCCGCCGCCGACCCGAGGCCTACCACGAGACGCTCATCGCCCACGACCGAGATGAGCGCGAGCGGGCCGCCGGCGACGAGCCGTCGTCGCACGCCGACGCCGGAACTCCGAAGACGATCCACGACATCGTGATGGTCAAGGAGCACGGTCTCTCGGGGCTGCTGGTCTACGACCGGCACGAGCGCCGGAGCGCGCTGGTGCACTTCCTGCCGCCGGACCGAAGCGTCCCCGCGGAGTTCGGGCTCACCGACGCGATCGGCGACGCCGGTGCGGTCCACCTGGATGCTGCGGCCCTGGGGGCGGGTCGCGTCCCGGACCTCGGAGACTTCGCCGACCGGCCCTGGAACCTGGTGAGGCTCGCCCCCGGCCACCTGGAGGTCCGCCGCCATGGGAGCCTCGAAACCGAAGGCGGGCCGTGTCAGGTGGTCGTCACGAAGCGCCTGACCCTCGGCGGCGGGCGCTCCGACCCGAGCCTCGAGGTGGCCCTGGAGGTGACGAACACGGGCGGCGCAACCATCGAGACCGACCTTGGCCTCGGATTCGCCGTCAACCTGATGGGTGGAGGCGCGAATCCCGCCGCCTATTACGAGCGAGTCGATCGGGCCGCGGGCGCCCTCATCACCTCCGCCCATGATGGGGCGGCTGATCTGGCGGCGGCTCAGGAGCTGGCGTTCGGCAACCGCGACGAGGGCGTACGGATCACGCTCGATACCGGGGTGCCGGCCCGGGTCAGCTGGTATCCGGTCGAGACGGTCTCGAACTCGGAGGCCGGCTTCGAGCGGGCCTACCAGGGCAGCAGCCTGCTTCTCCGATGGCCGCTGAGCCTGGAGCCCGGACAGACCGCACGACGTCGGGTGAGCTTCGCCGTCACCCAGGAGCGGGACCTCGCCGAGGAGGACCTGGGTCCCGACACCGCGGCGGTGAGCAACAGAGCCGATGCAGGGATGCCGGTGATCGCGGAGCGCGGCAGCTAGTCCACCCGTGGACCCTCGCCGGTCAGCAGCAGCCGCACGCGCCCATCCCACGGTGGATGGAGCGGCGGCAGCTCGTCGGACGCGTACCAGCCCATCGCGTCGATCTCGCCCGTCGGGTCGGGTCGCAGCTCGCCGCTGTCGAGCGAACCCTCCATGAACAAGGTGACGCCCTGGATGCGATCCCCGTTCGGGAACGCCCGGACGTGCCGCGAGAAGCAGCCGATAAGCCGCCCTGGCCGCACCGCCAGCGATGTCTCCTCGCGCAGCTCCCGAGCGGCCGTCATCTCGGGCGCTTCGTGGAGCTCCATGCCGCCACCCGGGCAGTGCCACTGCTGGAGCAGCGCGTGCCGGACGAGCAGCAGCCGTCCCTCGGCGTTTCGGATGCCGAGGCCGGCCCACGGGTAGAAGATCCGCGCGTGTCCGATCCGCCTGCGGATGCGGGCGATGTAGTCCCCTCCCGGGATCGCAGCCATCCGGTCGCCTGGATCACCATCGACCTCGCCACGCTCCCTGGCGACCGCTTCCCGGACCAGCCGGACGTCGCCTGCCGGCAGCGTCCGGAGCGCCGCGGCCGCCGGCCCCCCGGCGCGGCCGGCTCGCACCACGATCCATACCGGCGCCAGCGGTCCTAGCTCCGTGGACGTCTCCCACCAGGGGGTGCCTGCGAGCGCCGCGACCGGCTCCATTGCGACCGCAGCGAAAGGGATGCCGAGGGTCGCCAGCAGGCCCCGGGCGGTCGCCGCGAGCGACGTTTCGAGCTCGACGTCGGCCCAGGGCAGCTCGCCGCGCCCGTCCACCACGACCTCCTCGTCATCCGCCCCGGCGAGCAGCACGGCGACGCGGGGCGCGAACAGGCGCTCGTCCGGTACCGCAGAGCGGAGCCAGCGAAGGTGCTCGCTGACGCGCCCCGATGGAAGTGGCACGACGCGCTCGGTGGCCCTGACTGCCGCCTCGGCCGGGCCGGGTGACTGCTGCCGATCGCTCACTCGGACGGGCCGAGCAGCCGTACCCAGGCGAACGCGGGCCCGAAACCGAGCGAGGCATAGAGCGATCTTGCGGCGTCGTTCTTCTCGTCGACCGAGAGCCAGACCAACCGATTGCCGGTCGCCAGGGCAGCGCGCGTCGCAACCGTGGTGATGAGGCGGCCCAATCCCTGCCGTCGAGCGTGCCCTGCGACACCGATCCCGTACAGCGCCGCGATACCGTCGCGTGCCGTCAGGCGGGCAACGGCCACAGGCTCGCCGTGCAGCCGAACGAGATACGCCCGGAGGCGGCCTGCCTCGACCGCGCGCACGAGGAGCGATGCCCGGTCTTCGGCGCTCGTCGCTGACAGCTCGAAGACCTCGCGCTCGAGCTGCTCGTAGAGCGCCGCGGTCCGCGCCGTGACGGCCTCCACGCGCAGCCATGGGTCCAGGTGCGGCACGACTGCCCCGCGGCGTGTCCAGAGGATCGTCTCGCGCTCGAGCGGCAGCCAGCCTCGGCGCTCCAGGTCGTCGGCCAGTTCCGGCGGCGTCGTCAGGCCCCCCGCAACGACGACGCATGGCCACTCCTCGAGGTCGCGGAATCGCCGCTGGGTGACCTGCAGCGATGAAGGCCAGTTCACCTCCGGCCAGCGGATCGCGGCGAGATAGTTGAAGGCCGGGCCATAACGGGTGCGGCGGACCAGCAGTCCGGCCAGGTCCGATCGGGCCTCCACGGTCGCACCGGAGAGCTCGGTCAGCCCGAGCATCTGGCGCTCGATCGCCTGCAGCTCCGCCGGCGAAGGCGGCTCCGGATCGAGCTGCGGGGGCTCGGGCGGTGGAGGCGTCGAACGGGGCCGCACGTTGTCCGGACGTCGGGCGGGCGTCGGCGGACGATGGTCAGCCACGCCTTCCCACCACTACCACCACCACTCCTGGGCGAGGGATCAGGCTGGGCCCGAGCGTACAGACGCCGCTTCCCGATAGGCCGGGATGACCTCGCGGTCGAAGCGCTCGATGAGCGACACGCTCAGCTCCGGGTCGGTCTCCTGGAAGTCGAGCGCGAGCGCACTGACGCCCTGGTCGGCGAACGCCCCGATCTCGCCGGCCATCTGCTCGGGCGTCCCGGCCAGCTGGTAGCCCTCGATCTCGGCCGGGCCGAAGCGGGCCCGCACGCGCGCCGAGATCGGCACCGTCCGCCCCGCCTCATCCGCCGCCCTGCGCAGGATGGGGTTCCGGACCGCGAGTTGCGCCGGACTGCTGGCCGAGGCGTGGTAGCCGTCCCCGAGCCGTGCCGCCCGCCTCAACGCCGCCTCGCTGCGCCCACCGATGACGATGGGCAGCGACGCCCCCTGGGGCGGCAACGGCTCGAACCCGACGTCCCGGAAGTGGTGGAACCGGCCTTCCCAGGGCTCGCGCGAGCCCGACCAGAGGTGGCGCCACAGGCCGATGGCTTCGTCGGTGTAGGCGCCGCGCCGTCCGAACCGCTCCGCCACTCCGACATTGGCGAACTCCTCTGCGCTCCACCCGACGCCGACACCCGCCGTCAGGCGGCCGCGTGACAGCAGGTCGATCGTGGCGAGCTCGCGAGCCAGCACGACGGCGTTCCGCATCGGAACGACAAGGACGCTCAAGCCGAGCCGGACCCGCGAGGTGCGGCCCGCGAGATACGCCAGCGTGGAGACGGCATCGAACAGCCGACCGTACTCGCTGGAGGCCTCGGGACCGGGCAGCACGTGGTCGGTGGTCCAGATGGTGTGCCAGCCCAGCCGCTCCGCGGCATCGGCGGCGGCATCGATGCCCTCCGCCGAGGCACCGGCGCGGTAGGACGGCAGGATCAGTCCGAGGTCCACGGACCCGATGCTAGCAGCGCCCGGCCCGCGACCTGCCAGCGACGGCCCGGCTCAGGTCCCGAACATGATCTGCTTCAGCCACTTGATCGGCGGCGTGCCGTGCGAGATCACCGTTTCGAGGTGTGCGCGGTAACCAAAGCCCGGCGTGTCTCCGATGCCACCGACCACGCGGGGCTGCGGCACTGCTGAGGAGTCGGCGCCTGCCGCGACCGCCGCGCGCCGTCGCGCCTCCAGCTCCACGTCCCACATCCCGTCCGAGCCAAGGTAGTAGGTGGAGAGCTGCGTCGAGGTGAGCCTGGCGCGCAGCCACTTCGCGCGCGCTTCCTGCTCCTCCTGGAAGCCGCCCTTGACCATCAGCTCCATCGCCTCGTCCTCGGTCATGCCCTCGGTGTGGATGAGCACATCGATGATCGCGTTGGTGATGGCCCGAAGGTAGAACTTCCAGTGGGTGAGCCAGAGCCGCGGGTCGTGATCGCCGTAGCCCAGGTCCATCATGACCTGCGTCACGTAGACCGCCCAACCCTCGGCGAACAGGCCGCTGGCGAAGATGGACCGGCTCAGGTTGGGGGTCTTGTTGGACGACGCGAGCTGGAGGTAATGGCCGGGCACACCCTCGTGGATGACGAGCAGCCGGAGCATCCGATCGTTGTCCTCGCGGAGGAACGACTCGGTGCGCTCGGGAGCCCAGTCCTCGCCCGGAGGCGTGATCCAGAAGTAGGCCGCCTGACCCTTGTCGAGCGGCCCGGGCGGATCGAGGAACGCTCCTCCGTAGGCGCGCATGAAGACCGGCGTCCAGGTGATGCGGAGCGGCTCGTCCGGGAGCCCGATGACGTCGTGCTCGCGGCAGAAGGCCTCGATGCGGCCGTTCTCCTCGAGGCACCAGTCGAGCAGCTCGTCCGGCTGACGATGATCGTTCGCGATCTCGTCAAGCACGCGCCCGACGACCGTGCTGTCAGCGTCGCCAGTCGACCCCTCGGGGAGCGCCTCGTCGGGGAACATCAGCGGCCACTGATCGCGGGCGATCCGGACCATCTCGCCGCGGACCACCTCGTAGTCGCGGCGCGCACGCGTCAGCAGGTCTGCGAAGGAGAGGTCAGCCGACAGCGTGTGGCGGAGCTTCTGCTGGAACAGCTCCGGTCCGAGCCGGCCCTCTCCCTCGGCACGCGACTTGACATCATCAGCGAGGAACCGACGGAAGTCATCGAGCGCCTCTCGCGCGACCAACGCAACGCGCTCCAATTCGTCGCTCAGCCTCGCCCCCTCGACCGAGTCGATGTGGCGCGAGGCCGTGACGAGCGTGTCGCCGATGAGCTCCACCACGCCGTCGAGCTGGGACAGCGCCGTCTCCGTGTGCAGCAGCGACACCGGCCGCCCATCGGCCGCCCCCGCCAGGTTCTGCCGGGCCGCGTCCAGCAGGGTCGGGATGCCGCGGATGCGCCCGACGGCGGCTCGGCCGCGCTGTTGCCACGGGGCGAACTCGCGCGCCAGGAGCGAGAACAGGCCGCTGCCGAGCTGGTAGACATAGCTCAGCGGGTCCCAGCGATGTTCCTGCAGGATCTCGACCTGGAACAGCAGCGAATCGATCGCGTCGACCACGATGCCGCGGTCGATCTCCTCCCCCGTCTCCAGATCGGACTCGGGAATCGACGAGAGCGCCTCGCGGTGGCGTCGAAGGAGGGCGATCTCCCTGGCATGCCCAGCCTCGGTGAGGTCCTGCCACCGGTCGTCGTGCGCGTGAAAGCCCATCGCCGTCGCGAACACGGGGTAGGTCGCGAACGCCTCATCGAGGAAGGCTTTCAGCGCGTGGTCGTATGGGGTTCGTGGTGCGGGACGGGTGTCCTCGGCCATGGGATGGAAGGTCTCGCCCGGGGGCAGGGGCATGGCTCACTCCACGAACGGACGGCTGATGGCGGCTCGGCGGCATGCTACCCGAGGTCGGCGGCTGCTCTGCGCCCTGCCACGAGTTGACGCTAGCATGCCTTCGGCGCGGCATGCGCCAGTCCGGCGGAGGAGCGCGGTGGTCGACTTCCTGATCAAGGTCGCGGTCAACACCGCAGCGTTAGTCGTGGCGGTGCGCGTCGTGCCGCGGCTGGACCTGTCATTCGACGGCCCGAACTGGTGGCGAGCGATCGCGGTCGCGGTGCTGTTCGGCGTGGTCAATACCTACCTGCGACCGATCCTCGTTCTCCTGAGCCTGCCCCTGACGATCTTCGCCCTGGGGCTGGTGGGGCTCGTCGTCAACCTCGCGCTGTTCTTGCTGGTCGGGTTCGTCAGCGGCCAGCTCGGACTCGGCCTGAGGATCGCCGGATGGCCGCCCGGCCCCATCGATGCCGATGTCCTCGTCACGGCGTTCCTCGCCTCCATCGTGATGAGCCTGGTGGC
>JACDBP010000084.1 GCA_013694835.1 Chloroflexota bacterium | reverse complement strand
GGCCCAGCAGGATGGCCCGTCCGAATCCGGCCCACATCGTTGTCGCCACCATCAGGCCTATGGCGATCGGGATCAGCGAACCGAACGCCTCCGGCACGATGGCCCGCCCGACCGGGGTCATGCGCAGGGCGGCGGTTACCACACCCGCAACTGCTCCCTGGGCAGCGCCGATGAGGATGAGCGCCACGGCCAGCGACCGGGGCGCAGCGAGTCCGCGGGCGATGGCAAAGATCACGCCGGCTGGCAATGACAACCCGATCACGACTCCGAACAGCCCGACGGTCGCGACCACGAGATCGTAACCGCCCTTCCCCCCGGGCCCGAGCACGCGCGAGACGGCGACCGTCATCAGCATCGTGACCGCGACCGAGGCGATGCTGAAAGCGAACGTGTGGCTGCCGGTGCGCCAGAGGTTCGGCTTGGCGATCACGCGCTCAGGAACGTAGTCGAATCGAGCATGATGCATACCTGCCGCCCAACTGTAAGCGTGACGGTCGCCGAGTTGTCGAACCCGCCCGACCGACTCGAGCCCACGGTCGCGATCGAACGCAGCTGGTGGGTCACGGCGCGGACCAGGGATGGCAACATCCAGCCGCTGAGGCAGGGTCCTTGGTCTCCGTCATCGACTGCATGTAGATGCCAACCCCGAGCTAGTGGTCGGTCCTGGCGTGACGGCGCACAGCGCGCTCGACGACGCGCGCGGTCGCCTCGGCGCTCACCTGCCATGAGTAGTGTGCGAGGGCCGCCCGACGGCCGTTCTCCCCGAGGCGCTTGCGAAGGTCACGCGACGCAGCGAGCGTAGCCACAGCGTGGGCGACCGCGGCGACAACAGTGGCCGGCACGACGATGCCGCAGTCGTGGCGTTCGATGGTGTCCTGGAGACCAGGGAGCGCCGAAACCACGACGGGAACACCGGCGGCCATCGACTCGTACAGCTTGAGCGGCGAGAGCCCAGATGCTGCGTGCGCCGGATGGTCTTTGACGATGACCGACGCGATCGATCCGGCGACGATGCTCGTGGACGGGAACGGTTCGTCCTGAGCGCGCACGATCGGCTGGAGCGACGTGGGGAAGACATCGGGTGTCGGAGTCGTCGTCCGGACGCCCAGTCCGGCCGCTGCAGCGACTGCGTCGACGAACCGACGCTCGTCGATGTCCTCGTCGTGGAATTCGGCGAAGAACGCAAGGTGCGGCTGGGTCTCGCGGCCGCGCAGGTGCTCAGGGCTGAGCCTGATATGCCGCTCCCGAAGCCCCGCGGCGATCGTAACGATCCCAGAGCTGTCAAGTCCGCCCGACAGGCACGAGCCGACGGTGACGTCGGACCGCAGCTGGAGCGCCACCGCGTCGATGAGGAGATCGCGCACCTCGTCGATGCGGCGGCCGTCCGCGGCATCGGGTGCGGCACGGGCATCGTCGCTCAGCGGCGGCGGCCCCCAGAAGCGCTCGATGGTCTGGCCCTCGCGGGTCACCACCAGGTTGTGGGCGGCAGGCAGCTGGCGGATGGCACGGAAGAAGGTGTGGTTCGTGTGGTCGACCCAGCCGTCGACCAGGTAGTCGCGCACCGTCGACATGTCCGGGTCATTCGCGACCCACGGCAGTCGCAGCAGGGCCTTGATCTCGCTCGCGAAGGCGAAGCGTCCCGCCTGTTCCGCTACGAACAGGGGCTTCACGCCGAATCGGTCGCGCGAGAGGAGCAGGGTCTGGCGCTCGTCGTCCCACAGAGCGAACGCCCAGATGCCGTTGAAGCGCTCCACGCAGCGAGGGCCCCAGACCGTGTAGGCGGCGAGGATGACCTCGGTGTCCGAGGCGCTGTCGAACGAGCAGCCGGCCGCCTCGAGCTCACGCGCCAGTTCCTCGAAGTTGTAGATCTCGCCGTTGAAGACGATCCACGACCGGCCGTCTTCCGATGCCATCGGCTGATGCCCGGCGGGCGTCGGATCCAGGATCGAGAGGCGGCGCATACCCATGGACAGGGGGCCGAAGGACGCCATCCCCTCGTCGTCCGGGCCGCGATGGCGGAGCGCGGCCAGCATGCGCGCAAGGTCGGCGCTCGAGGCTGAGCCAGAACGGTCGAGGACACCGGCGATGCCACACATGACGCCTATCCTAACGATGCCAACGCGACCGCTAGTCGAACGGGGTCAAGGCCTTCCAGTGATCACTCGTGCTCGGACACGATCTGCGTTTCGCGCACTCAACTGGCGGCAGTGGCCGCTGCCCTGATGACGGCTGCTGTCGCCTCCGCTCGAGCCAGCCAGGTGTGACTCGCGACGGCCGCCTCGCGACCGCGACTGCCGAGTGTTTGCGCGAATTCCGGGTCATCGATCAGGCGTCGCACCGCGCGCGCGATCGCGACAGGGTCAGAAACCGGAACGACGAGACCGCAGCCAAGCTGGCGAACGAACTCTGATAGTCCGCCGACGTCCGCCACGACCACCGGGAGGCCGCTGGCGATCGCCTCGAACAGCTTGATCGGTGAGAGACCGCTGGAAGAGTTGCGTGGCACGGACGATTGGATGCATAGGGCCACGACACTGCCCCGCAACAGGCCGGGCACCTCGTTGAATGGCACGGTACCCCGATAGTCGATCAGCGAGCTTGTCGCGGCCTTGGCCACGACGAGATCGCTGAGAGGGCCGCCGCCGGCGATCGTCAGCGTCAGATCCTGTGGCCATTCGGGCTCCGACGTCGCTGACAGCATGTCCTCGATGCCTTGCCACGGGGCCAGCACTCCCACGAAGACGGCGCGACGTGGTTCCGGAGGGGAGCTGCCAGGGGGACGGGGGAAGAACCTTTCCGTATCCACGCCGTTCGCGATCACGGTGGTATCCGAGCGAGCCGCCTCGCGATCGACGAATCCAGCCAGTTCCGGAGTGACCGCGATCACTTTGTCGGCGAGCCTCAATTGCACTTTCGTACCGGCGGAGAGGAGACGCGAGATCCGCCTCGCCCGGGGCCAGGCCATGAACATGTCGTCGGTCGGGCCGTTCAATTCCTGCACGATCGGTGTCCTCGTGGCTACCGCGATGAGAACCGCTGGCATGGCCGCGAAGTGAGATCGGACGTACAGGACATCGGTGACCCTGAGGGCGGCGATCGTCCGCAGCAACGGGCCGACCATCTTCACGAGGCGACCGATCGGGCCTGGACGCTTCGCCGCGGAGGAATACCGGGGTTCGTACAGTCTGACGTCGTGCCCGAGCGCTCGCAGTCCGGTCACGATCTCGCGGACATGCGTATAGCTTCCTTGTCCGGGTGATGTGCCCTGGAGACAGAGGTAGGCGATACGAAGTCTTTCGTCGCCCGATGGCCCGTGTGGCCG
>JACDBP010000406.1 GCA_013694835.1 Chloroflexota bacterium | reverse complement strand
GCCGCAGGTCATCGCCCGCGTCAAGACCGCCCGAGAGTTGGGCGACCTCCGGGAGAATGCCGACTACGAGGCTGCGCGCAACGAGCAGTCCTTCCTGGAGGGCCGCATCCTCAGCGTCCGCGCCCGGCTCGACACGGCCGTCGTGGCCGACACCGGCTCCACCGAGGACGTCATCGTCGTCGGCTCCACGGTCGTCGTCGAGGAGGACGGCGATCGGACGACCTACACGCTGGTGGGAGCTGGAGAAGCCGACCCGACCAGCGGCCGCATCTCGTACGCGTCACCGGTGGGGCGGGCGCTGATGGGGAAGCGCGCCGGTGAGGAGGTCGTGGCGACGCTGCCCGGCAACGACCTCCGGCTGACCATCGTGGAGGTCAGCTGACGGCTCGACCGCTCCTGCTGAGACGGTCCTCGAGACGCGCTTTCACGGCCGGCCACTCGGTGTCGACGATGCTGTAGTACGTCGAATGCCGCAGCCGTCCCTGCTGCACGACCATGTGCCGCCGGAAGGTCCCCTCCTCCGTCGCACCGATGCCCGCCAGGGCATTCCGCGAGGGATGGTTGAGCGAGTCGGTCTTGAACTCCACCCGGTGGCATCCGAGACGTTCGATGGCGTGACCGACCATCAGCAGCTTCTGCTCACTGTTGACGGCGGTCCGCTGCCACGGCGGGGCGATCCAGGTGAAGCCGATCTCGAGGTGCCGATCGAGACGGTCGATGTTGAGGAAACGGGAGCTGCCGACGGCGCGGCCCGACGATCGTTCGACGGTCACGAACGTGAGCGTCGAGCCCGCGCGATCGGTCTGCAGGGCAGCTTCGACGAAGGTCCGCATCGCGGCACGCGTGGTCACGAGGTCACGCATCCAGCGCCAGACGCGTTCGTCCAGGCCCACTTCACACAGGGCATCGAGGTGGTCGATCGACATCGGCTCCAGGCGCACGACCCGGCCCTCGAGCGTGACCGGCCGGATATCCATGGTTGCGCTCTCCATCGCTGCCGATCGTCGCACGTCAGACGAACCGGAGCCCGCTCGACCCCTCGCCCTGCTCGTCCTGGACCGTCCTGGCGCAGGTGGGGCAGTACCACTGCGCCTCCATCGGCGTGCCGCAGGTGGCATGGCGCAGCGGTTCGGCGTCGCTGGCATCGCGCGCACCCCAGCTGGCCAACAATCGCAGAACCCCAGCGAGCTCGCGGCCATCGGCGGTCAGCTCGTACTGGTGACGCAGTGGTCGCTCCGAGTAGGGCGTGGCGCGCACGACGGCCACGCGTTCAAGCCGGCGCAGTCGATCGGTCAGGATGTTCGGGGCGATGCCATGGATGTCGTCCGCCAGCTCGTTGAAGCGCCGCGGACCGTCCAGGAGGGCTTCCACGAGGAGGAGTGACCATCGGTCGCCGACCCTGCCCAGGGCGGCGTCAAGCGGACGCGGCGTTCGTGCGGATGCCATGACCAGGATGCTAACTCGCCCGGCTTGCGTGGTTGCCGCTGGCGATGTAACTTGCGACTTGCAAGTCACATCTTACTGATGGCCGCCCGCAACGCACAGTCGTGGCGCGGCAAGGAGGTCTCGCTCGATGAGTGCTCTGGACGAACTCGCCACCGCGGTCGGCGGCGTCGCGGAACGCGTGGCTCCGGCAGTGGTGAGCATCGGCGGGGGGTGGCGAGGCGGCTCAGGTATCGTCATCGCTCCCGGTCTCGTGCTCACGAATGCGCACAACGTGCATCACGACGAGGTGCCGGTGGCGTTCGCCGATGGCCGGACGGCCAGCGCCCGCGTCGCGGGTGTCGATGCCGACGGGGACCTGGCCGTCGTCCAGGTCGACACGGGGGAGGTGTCGCCCCTCGAGTGGGCCGCCGAAGGCAGCGTCGCCATCGGCACCCCAGTGCTCGCGGTGACCGGCACCCCGAACGGGCCGCGAGTGACGCTGGGCATCGTCTCGAGCGCCGCGCGGGCGTTCCGGGGTCCCCGGGGTCGCCGCATCTCCGGCAGCATCGAACACACCGCCCCGATGGCACGCGGTTCCTCCGGCAGCGCGCTGGTCGACGCCACGGGCCGTCTCGTCGGGATCAACACGAACCGCGTCGGGGATGGCTTCTACTTGGCGATCCCCACCGACGGCGCCCTGCGGACGCGCGTGGACTCGCTGGGCCGCGGCGAAGCCCAGGAGCGACCACAGCTTGGAGTCGCCGTGGCGCCGGCCCACGTGGCACGTCGTCTGCGACGCTCCGTCGGCCTGGCCGACCGCGACGGCTTGCTCGTGCGCGATGTCGGCGACGGCACGCCGGCTGCCGCCGCCGGGATCCGCCCGGGCGACCTGCTCGTGGAAGCCGCCGGTCGGCCCCTCGCGAGCGTCGACGATCTGTTCGACGCGCTGGGCACCGCAGGAGCGGGCGATCCGCTCGAGTTGCGCGTCGTGCGAGGCGCTGAGGAGCTCAGTGTGAGCGTCGACCTCGCCGCTCGTGGCGGATCTGACGAGGGCCTGCACGGCGGCGAGGATGCCGGCGGCCAGGCGGATCCAGGTACTCCCGTGCACTGAGCGAGGGCGGGTTCGGACTCAGCCCTCCTGGACGCGAGCGGCCGCCGACGCCAGCCGCGCCGCAGCCTCCGGCGACCTGACGCCGAGCGCACAGATGACGTGGTCCACGCCCGCGTCCCGGAAGGCGCGCAGGCCGTCGGCGACCGCCATCTCGTCGCCGACCAGCTGGCGCTCCGGCGCAAGTTCCGGGTCGGGATCATCGAAGGTGACGGTGACGCCCACCGTGAACGCGATGCTCGACGGATCGCGCCCTTCCTCCGAGCACGCTTCATCCAGTCCTGCGCGCATCCGCGCCAGCCGCTCGTCCGGCCGTCCGTACCACGCCGTGTTGTAGGCATCCGCATACCGCGCCGTCAGTCGCAGGAGTCGTGGGCCCTTGGCCGCGATGAGGATCGGTGGGCCACCCGGCCGCGTCGCCGGCGGCAGCAGCAGCGCATCGCGGGCCGACACGAAGCGGCCTTCCACATCAACGTGGCCCTGCCGGAGAAGGGGGACGGTGATCGAGAGCGACTCCTCGAAGCGGGTGGCGAGATGGTCGAAGTCGACGCCGAAGGCGCGGTACTCCGGCTCGTGCCAGCCGGCCCCGAGGCCGAGCGTCAGGCGCCCGCCGCTGATCTCGTCGGCCGCCACTGCCATCTTCGCCATCAGGCCCGGGTTGCGGAACGAGCTGCACATCACGAGCGCACCGAGCTCGATGCGCCGGGTCGCCACGGCCAGTGCGGAGAGGACCGTCCAGGCCTCGTGGATGCCGCCCGGCGGCTCATCCGGGAAACGGAACAGGAGATGGTCGTAGACCCAGATCGAATCGAGGCCACCCTCCTCCGCGGCCGCCGCGAACGCCCGGATGTCGGACCAGGCGGGCATCCAGCCTGATTGCTCGGACAGGGGCAGCATCGCGCCGATGCGCATCGATCCGCCGCTCCTCACGTGGCGCCCAGGATCCTGAGTGCCCGCGCGAACTGGGAGTCCTTGCCCGTCAGCAGCTGCTGGACGGTCTGGCCCTCGAGCTCATCCGGCTCGAGCGGTACGGCGTCCGCGGGCAGCTCGATGACCTCGTCTGGGGCGATACCCTTGCGCCAGATCTCACGACCATCGGGCGTCAGCCACTGCTCGATGCCGAGCCGCACCGCGGACCCGTCGGAGAGCTCGAAGACGTTGAGCAACGTGCCCGTGCCGAACGTCGTGACCCCGATCACCGGACCTCGCTCGGCGTCCTGGATGGCGCCCGCCACGATCTCCGCCGAGCTGGCAGTGCCCTTGTCGACCAGCACCACCACCGGCAGGTCGTGTGCCAGACCTCCGGCCACGACCGGCTGCGGGGTCCTGTTCCCCTGGGCGTCCTGCCGCAGGTAGACGTCGCCTTCCCGCAGGAACTCGCTGGCGATGGCGATCGCCTCGTTAACGAAGCCTCCCGGGTCGTTGCGGACGTCGAGGATCACGCGCCTCGCCCCGGCGTCGATGCCGGCCTGGAGCTGCCGGTGCAACTGCTCGGCTGCCCCACTGGAGAACTGGACGACCCGGAGGTGGAGGATGTCCGTGCCGGGCACGACGGCGGAGGTGACGGCCGGCACCGTGATCCGTTCGCGGACGATGGTGAGCTCGACCTGCGCGGTCTGGCCCCTGTGGATGACCGTGACGCGGACGGTGGAGCCCTCGGGGCCGCGAACCAGCTTGACGATCTCGTTGGCAGGCAACCCCGCGACTTCGCGGTCGTCGACCTTCACCAGCTGATCGCCCGGCCGGATCCCGGCGCGGTCGGCAGGACCGCCGCTGATGACGGTCGTGAGGGTCGGTACCGCGCTGGTCGCATCCAGCACCACGCCGATCCCGATGATCACGCCCTGGAGCGACTGCTGCTCCGCCCGCAGGTCCTCGGGCGTGAGGAACAGGCTGTGGCCGGTGTCGTTGAGGGCATCGACCATGCCACGGATCGCACCGTGGGTAAGGTTCGGCGCATCGAGCGCAGCGCGGTCGACGTAGCGGTCCTGGACGACACGGAAC
>JACDBP010000405.1 GCA_013694835.1 Chloroflexota bacterium | reverse complement strand
GACCTGGTGACGCTGCAGCTCGACCCGGAGCTCGTCGGCGCGTGCCCAATCCCGCTCGGAGCGTGCCCGTGCCCGCGCGTCCAGCAACGCCGCCACCGCCTCGGACACGGTCGCATCGTCCTCGTCGGCAACGCCCAGCACCCGGTCAAGGTCGCGGATCGATTCGGCCGCCCGCGCCGCGTCGGCCGTGGAGATGGATCGCGCGTCGACCCGGCGGTTGAGCTCCTTGATCAGGTCGAAGAGTGCCGCCAGGGCAGCCGAGACGTTCAGATCGTCGTCCATCGCGGTCGCGAAGTCCGTCCGGGCCCCGGCGAGCAGCTCCCCCAGCATCGCATCGTCCTGCCGCTCCTCGCGGTAGGCCCCCAGGGACGCCAGCGCCGCCGACAGCCGGTCCACGGCACCCGCAGCTGCCACGAGCGATCCATCGCTGAACTCGACCGGCGCGCGGTAGTGGACCGCCAACAGGGCGTAGCGAAGGACGCGCGGCGAGACCCCGGTCGCGTAGAGGTCGCTGGGGCGCGCCACCTTGCCGGCACTCTTGGCCATCTTTCGGCCGCTCATCTGGAGGTGGGCACAGTGGAGCCAGGCGCCCACGAACGGCTGGCCCGTCGCGGCCTCGGACTGGGCGATCTCGTCCTCGTGGTGCGGGAAGACCAGGTCGACGCCTCCGGTATGGAGGTCGAACGAGGGCCCCAGGTAGCGCATGCTCATGGCCGAGCATTCGATGTGCCAGCCCGGCCGTCCCGGGCCGATCTCCGTATCCCAGGTCGGCTCCCCCGGCTTGGCCGCCTTCCAGAGCGCGAAGTCGCGAACGTCATCCTTGGAGTACTCATCCGCTTCGACTCGCTCGCCGACGCGCAGCTGTTCAGGATCGATCCGGGCGAGCTTCCCGTAGGCCGGCCAGCTGGCGATGCGGAAGAAGATCGAGCCGTCGTCCGTGCGGTAGGCATGTCCGTCGTCCAGCAGGGTCCGGATCAGTGCCACCATGTCGTCGATGTGTTCAGTAGCGCGGGGCATCACGTCGGGTTCGCCGATCCGCAGCAGACGGCAGTCCTCCAGGAACGTCCGCGTGTGGCGCTCGGTGAGCTCCGAGATCGAGATTCCCTCGCGCGCCGCGTCCCGGATGATCTTGTCGTCGACATCGGTGATGTTCATGACCCAGCGCACGTTGTAGCCCGACCACAGCAGGTAGCGGCGCAGCAGGTCCGCGAACACGAAGCTCCGGAAGTTCCCCACATGGGCCGGCGCGTAGACCGTGGGGCCGCAGGTATAGAGCCCGACGTGGCCGGGCTGGCGCGGCTCGAACGGCTCTTGGCGCCCGCCGAGGGTGTTGTGGAACTGCAGGCTCACTCCGCCATCGTACGGGCACCCGCGGGGCGGCGCAGCAGGGTGACCAGTGCTGTCGCCGCGATGACCCGCCCGGCGCCTTCGTCCCCGGACAGGTTTCCCGTGGAGGCGCTGACAGCGACAGAGAGCGCTTCGAGGCCCAACAGCTCGGCGATCGCGGCTGCCATCGAATCCAGTCGCCGCCCACCCAGACGTGGGCGCGCGCCGACGATCGTCAGATGAACGGCGATCGGCTGCCATCCCGCCGCCACGACCCGGGCCGTGACCTCCCTCAGCATCACGCCGCTCGCCACGCCGCGGGTCTCGGGGCGCCCCGCCGGAAAGGACCTGCCGAGGTCGCCCAGTCCCGCCGCGCCGAGCATGGCGTCCGCTACCGCGTGGAGGGCCACGTCGCCGTCAGAGTGGCCATGAAGCCGCGGTGCCTCGGGGATCGTGACGCCGCCCAGCGCCAGGCCGTCCTGGGATCCGAACGGATGACGGTCATAGCCGTGGCCGACCCGGATGGCCGACCCGTCTCGCGCCGACGAGCGATCGGTCCCGGTGCCGGTACGGGCCAGCAACAACGCCTCGGCGTGGGCAAGGTCGGCAGGCAGCGTCACCTTCAGGTTGACGGGGTCGCCCTCGACCAGAGCGACGGAGACCCCGTCCGCCTCCAGCATCGCTGCCTCGTCGGTGAACTCCGTGAGCCCGTTCGGATCGTGGCGCGTGTACGCCGCAACCAGGAGCTCGCGACGCGCTGCCTGCGGCGTCTGCGCTGCCGCCAGCCCGGCCCGATCCACGGTCTCCCCGACCCGCGTCGCCGTCACGCGTTTGAGCGTGTCCGACACGGGAACGACCGGGACCGCCGCCCCGTGCAGCGCCGCCGTCCGGGCCACGCGGTCCACCAGCGAGGCAGCGATGAGTGGACGTGCTGCATCGTGGACGAGCACCAGGTCCGCCGTCGCCGCGCGGACCCCCGCCGCGACGGACACCTGCCGGCGAGAGCCGCCGGCGATGATCTCCGCATCGGCCGACAGGACCCACGACGTGGCGCGCAGGTCCACCACTTGCTCGGAGCGCGCCACGACGATCACGCGCCGCACCGACGACGCCGCACGCATGGCGTCCAGCGACCAGGCGAGCAGAGGCCTGCCGGCGATCGGCGCGAGGATCTTGTCGATGCCGCCCATCCTGCTGCTGGCGCCGGCTGCCACGACCACGGCGTCGGCGATCGCCTCTGTAGCGTCGCCGTCACCCGGCTCACCGTCGGGCTGCGGGTCGCGGACGGGCACGTACCCGATCACGGGCGGCGCGTACCTGCAACCCGGCCTCCCGCGGTCACGGGCTCATCAACGCCTGCCGCTGCGGGCCTGGACGGGTCGAGTCCGACGCCGATCGCCTCTCGGAGCGTCCTCACCGCCATCACCTGGAGCCTATCGACGGTTGCGCCCGACACGGGGCCGCTTCCGCTGGCCGGGACGAGGGCGAGCGTGAACCCGAGTCGAGCCGCCTCGCGCAGCCTCCGCTCCAGCCCGACGACCGGACGCAGCTCTCCGACGAGGCCGACCTCGCCACAGGCGACCAGGCCCGCCACCAGCGGCCGATCTCGCAGCGACGAGGCGAGCGCGAGCGCGAGTGGCAGGTCGAGCGCCGGTTCGCCCACCTCCACACCGCCGGTGAGGCTGGCGTAGACGTCGTGGCTGCCGAGCCCGATGCCCGCCCGACGGCCGAGGACCGCTACCAGCAGCGCCAACCGGTTCGGATCGAGCCCCGCGACGGTCCTGCGTGGGCTGCCGTAGGCCGCGGGAGCGACGAGCGTCTGGACCTCGATCAGCAGCGGCCGGCTCCCCTCGAGGGTCGCCGCGACGGCGACCCCGGAGGCGCCGGCCGTCGCCTCGCGCGTGCCATCGCCGAGGAACGCGCGAGCGGGATCGGACACCTCGCGCAGTCCGCGTTCGGTCATCTCGAAGACGCCGATCTCCTCCGTGGACCCGAACCGGTTCTTCGTGGCTCGCAGCAGGCGCAGGGCCGCGTACCGTTCTCCTTCGAGCGTCAGCACCGCGTCGACAAGGTGTTCCAGGGTCTTGGGCCCTGCGAGGCTTCCCTCCTTGGTGACGTGCCCGACCAGCACGGTCGGCGTTCCCGTGGCCTTCGCGTGCTCCACCAGCCGCGCGGTCGCCTCGCGGACCTGGCCCACAGACCCCGCCGGGCCGTCGAGGCCGTCCACGGTCAGCGTCTGCACGGAATCGACGATCAACAGGCCCGGGCGGAGCTGGCGGGCCTGCTCCACGATCCGATCGACGTCCGTCTCGCCCACGACCTGGATCGCCTGGCCCACGGAGCCATCGGCGATGCCGAGCCTGCCGGCGCGGAGCCGCAGCTGCCCGGTCGATTCCTCGCCCGACGCGTAGAGCACCTGGCCCTGGGGGGTCACGCCAGCTGCAGCCTCCAGGACCAGAGTGGACTTGCCGATGCCGGGCTCACCGCCGAGCAGCACCACGGATCCCGCCACGAATCCCCCGCCGAGCACGCGATCGAACTCCCCGATCCCGCTCGCCAGGCGGCCGACCTCGCGCTCCGCGAGACTGGTCAGCGGTACGGGCTCGTCACCGCCCGCGGGCCGGGCGGCAGCACCCCGCACCCTGGCAGCACGCCGTGGCGCGTCGCGGACGAGGGTCTCCACCAGAGTGTTCCACTCGCCGCAGGAGCGGCACTGGCCTTCCCAGCGAAGGGTCGATGCCCCGCAGGCCTGGCAGACGTACCGGCTCTCGAGCCGGGCCACCGGCTACGAAGCCCCGACGGGGGTCTTCTCGGCGATCGGTTCGATGGAGAGGCCGGTGTCCTCGGACCGGTCGACGAGGATCGTCTGGCCGGCCTGGAAGCGTCCGAGCAGGAGGGCCTCCGCGAGCGGATCTTCGATCATGTTCTGGATCACCCGACGCAGCGGCCTGGCGCCGTAGTCGACGTCGTAGCCGATCTTGATGATGTGGTCCTTCGCGTCGCCGGTGACCTCGAGGTCGATCTGCTGCGCGCGGAGCTGATCCCGTACGCGCTTGAGCATCAGTTCCACGATCTCGCGGATCTCCACCACCGAAAGCGAGCGGAACACCACCAGGGAGTCCACGCGGTTGAGGAACTCCGGCCGGAACTGGGTCTTCAGCTGCTCGAGGACCTTGTCCTTCATCCGGTCGTAGACCTGCTCGCTCCGCTGGGCGTCGCTGGTCGAGACGGGACGGAAGCCCAGGCTGGTGTCCTTGAGCAGCGACTTCGCACCGACGTTGCTGGTCATGATGATCACGGTGTTCCGGAAGTCGACGCGGCGGCCCTTGGCATCCGTGAGGTGCCCATCCTCCAGGATCTGCAGCAGGATGTTGAACACCTCGGGGTGCGCCTTCTCGATCTCATCGAGCAGCACCACGGAGTAGCTCTTGCGTCGGACGGCCTCCGTCAATTGGCCGCCCTCCTCGAAGCCGACGTAGCCCGGAGGTGCGCCGACCAGCCGCGAGACGTTGTGGCGCTCCATGAACTCGCTCATGTCGATCTTGATCAGTGCGTCCTCGGACCCGAACATGAACTCGGCGAGGCTCTTGGCGAGTTCCGTCTTGCCCACCCCGGTCGGCCCCAGGAAGATGAACGAGCCGATCGGCCGCTTGGGATCCTTGAGACCGGCCCGCGCGCGCCGGACGGCCTTGCTGATGGTCTCGATCGCCTCCTGCTGCCCGATCACCCGCGAATGGAGAGCGACCTCCATGTTGAGCAGCCGCTGAGACTCCTCCTGGGCGATGCGCGTGACCGGGATCCCGGTCCACATCGCGACCACCTGGGCGATGTCCTCCTCGAGGACCATCGCGGCGTCATTGCTCTGGGTGTTCTGCCAGTCGGCACGGAGCTGGTCCACGTTCGACTTGGCCACGGCCTCGGAGTCCCGGAGGCTCGCCGCGCCCTCGTAGTCCTGACCGTTGATCGCCGCGTCCTTCTCCTTGGTGACGCGCTCCAGTTCCTTCTGCGCGGCCTTCAGGTCGGGCGGTGCGGACGCGTGGCGCAGGCGAACCCGGCTGGCGGCCTCGTCGATGAGATCGATCGCCTTGTCCGGCAGATGACGATCCGTGACGTAGCGCACCGAGAGGTCGGCGGCGGCCTTCACGGCCTCGTCCGTGATCTGGACCTTGTGGTGCTGCTCGTAGCGCTCGCGGATGCCCATCAGGATGTCGATCGTCTGCTCGAGCGTCGGCTCCTCGACCATCACCGGCTGGAAACGTCGCTCGAGGGCAGCGTCCCGCTCGATGTACTTGCGGTACTCGTCCAGCGTGGTCGCCCCGATGCACTGCAGCTCGCCGCGGGACAGCGGCGGCTTGAGGATGTTGGCGGCATCGATGGCGCCCTCGGCGGCACCGGCTCCGACCAGCGTGTGCAGCTCGTCGATGAAGAGGACCGCGTCGCTCGTGTTGCGCAGCTCCTCCACGATCTTCTTGAGCCGTTCCTCGAACTCGCCGCGGTACTTGGTGCCCGCCACGAGGGACCCGATGTCAAGGGTCAGGACGCGCTTGTTCATGAGCGTCTCCGGCA
>JACDBP010000396.1 GCA_013694835.1 Chloroflexota bacterium | reverse complement strand
TCCGGCTCGGCCAGACGCGCCTGGACCGATGCCACGCGCTCGGCGAGCGGTGAGCGGCGGTCCACGTACAGCAGGACCGACGCGCCGAACTCGGTCGGCACCGGACCGATGATGTCCCCGACCTCGTATGGCACAGCGAACAGCGCATCGGCCATCTCGGGAGCGAGCTGGTCCGGCGAGACCCAGCCGAGGTCACCACCCTCGGCGCCCGTCATGGCCTCGTCGCTCTCCGTCCGCGCGAGCTCGGCGAACCGCTGAGACCGGGCGACGGGATCGGTGATCGCTTTGAGGGTGTCGGCTGCGGCTTCGGCCTGGGTCTGCGCCTCGACCCATGCGGGGTCGTCCAGGGGCAGGCCCGGGGCGTTCTCCCAATCGTCCTTGGGGGAGTACACGATGTGGCTGGCGCGGATGGCTCCGCGGTCCGTGCCACCTTCGTTCTCCTCGACGCCCTGCAGCAGGATCTCCGAGACACGGAGCTGGTCGACGGTCCCGGCGGTGGCCCGATCCACGATCTCGGTCCGCAGCTTGGCGGCGAGCACCTCCGCCTCCAGGTTTCGCCGGTACGCCGTCTCGTCGAGGGATCGGGCGAGCTCGCTGAGGAATGCCGGGTCGCCACGCGCCTCCGCTGCCAGCGCAGCGTCCACGTCGGCGGGCGTGATCGCCAGCTGCTGTTCGCGCGCGAGCCGGCCCTGGAGCGCCAGGTCGATGAGCTCCTCGATCGCCACGCTCTCCGCATCGGCGGCGTTGGAGGCGAGTCCCATGAGCCGCTCCTGTGCGGTCTGCTCGTTCACCTCGCCAGCGGCGACCTGGGCCTGGAGGCGCGTCCGCTCGCGGTCGTAGCGGTAGCGGATCAACTTCACGCGATCGGCCCATTCCTGGCGGGTGATGGCCGTGCCGTCGACCGTGGCGACCGGAGGTCCGTCGACCTGGAGCGAGCCGCCTCTGAGGCTGGCCGCGGGCCCCCTGCTTGGGTCGAGGGTGGGGGCGATGCTCTCGCGTGCTGTTCGCGAGGGCGAAGCCCCGCAGCCGGCGAGCGTTGGCGCCAGGACGAGGAGGCAGAGGAGCGTGAGTGGGCCGCGGAGCCCGCGGAGGCCGTTGCGCGATCGCAGGACGCCGCGGCCGCCGGAGCGACCAGCAGAGGGGTGCACCTCGCCATGCTAGGCCACCCGGCGGCCGGCGATGCTGTGATTGACGCTCCCGAGGCGACGCGCGTACGCTGGCCCGCCGAACGAAACCTCGCTATTGGACAGCCGGTGGACCTCACTTCCGAGGCCGCGGCCGGGCACCGCCGAGCCCCGCCGCGCACGATCACGCGGCTCCTCGCAGCCGGAGCCATGGACGCCGACCTGGCCGGTCTCGTGTGGTTGCTGGCCGAGGGCGGCGTGCCGTTGGTCGTCGCGGGTGAGCCGCTCGCCGCTGCGGCCACCGCCGAGGGCGTCATGGGCATGGTGACGCCCACCCGCGGCATGGACGCGGGTCGACCGGGCCTGATGCCGATCGATGAGCTCGCCCGCATGGAGCACGGCCCGGACCTTGCCCGCGGCAGGCTGCTCGCTGCGATCATCACGGCAGGTTCCCTCGATGAGCTGTATCGCGTCCTCGCGGCCCCGCCGGCGGCCCTAGGGGAGGACGAGATACGGCGTCTTGGCGTCGTGCTCGTCCAGCGGGCCGTCGAGCCCGGCGACCGGCTGCGCGTCGTTGCCGCCCACTACCTTCGGCCCGTCGAACGCGACGGTCACGGCCACCTCCAGCGGCGGCCGCCGGCGGTCCTCGCCACGTGGGACCCGCGCAGCGACACCTTCGAGCACTTCGCCTGGGGAGTGACGCCCGAGCTGGCCATCCGCGTCGGCCGGACCCAGGCGGACCTGGAGCGGCTGCAGGCTCGCCGCTCGGCCTTTCTGCACGGACTCATGCACGCAGGCGTGACAGAGCCCGCGGAGCTTCGCCTGGCGATGGACCGATACCGGCTCGAGGAACAGTTGGAACGGACCGCCGCGACCAACGGGATGCGTCATCCGGCCCACGACCACCAGCACGGTGGCCAGGAGCCGCACGCGTGAGGAGACGATGACCACAACAGCCACGTCAGCCGAGCGTCCCGGGACCATCGGCGAGCTGCGCGCCGCCGGGTACCGACCGAGGACCGTCAAGGCCGAGCTGCGTGCGAACCTGATCGAGCGCATCGCCGGGGACGAGCCGATCTTCCGTGGCATCGTGGGCTTCGACGAGAGCGTGCTGCCCGCGGTCGAGAACGCCATCCTCGCCGGCCAGGACATCGTCTTTTTGGGCGAGCGCGGCCAGGCCAAGACCCGCATGGCGCGGCTGCTGGTCGGCCTGCTGGATGCGTCGATTCCCGTCGTCGAGGGCGGCGAGCTCAACGACGAGCCGTTCGCGCCGGTCAGCGCCGCCGCGCGCCAGCGCATCGCGCTGATGGGTGACGCGACGCCGCTCGATTGGCTGCCGCGTGAACGTCGGTACGCGGAGAAGCTGGCCACGCCTGACATCACGATCGCCGACCTCATCGGTGAGGTCGATCCGATCAAGGTCGCCGAGGGTCGGTACCTGGCCGACGAATCGACGATCCACTACGGGCTCATCCCGCGCACCAACCGCGGCATCTTCGCCATCAACGAGTTGCCGGACCTCGCGGAACGGATCCAGGTCGGCCTCCTCAACATCCTCGAGGAACGGGACGTGCAGGTGCGCGGGTACATGCTGCGGCTGCCACTCGACCTGCTCGTGGTGGCCAGCGCGAACCCGGAGGACTACACCAGCCGCGGCCGGATCATCACCCCGCTCAAGGACCGGCTCGGGTCGCAGATCCGGACCCACTACCCGCGGACACTGGAGCACGAGATCGAGATCATGCTCCAGGAGCG
This sequence comes from Chloroflexota bacterium, assembly GCA_013694835.1. GTDB lineage: Bacteria > Chloroflexota > Limnocylindria > Limnocylindrales > CSP1-4 > JACDBP01. The sequence goes on along the minus strand of JACDBP010000396.1, from coordinate 5,095 downwards.
CGTCCGGTTCGATGACGGCGACGGCCTGCCGTCGATCGAAGAGCCCGACTTCATGCTGGAGCTCATCGCGGAGCTGACACATCTCGCACGGCGCTCGCCGGAGATCAGCCAGCGATCGGGCGTCAGCGTTCGGGTCTCGATCACGAACCTGGAGACCGCGGTCGCCAACGCGTTCCGGCGCGCCGTGCGGCTCGGCGAGTCGACGGCGGCACCGCGTGTCTCCGACCTGGGTGCCCTGCTTGCCTCGACGACGGGCAAGATCGAGCTGGAAACCCTGAGCGACGACACGCCCGAGGAACGGATCGTCGACCGGCTCCTCAGCCGGGCACTCCACAACACCTTCGCCCGTCGCGTCGACATCGACGAGCTCGACGAGGTCGTGCTCGCCTTCGACACGGGGCTCATCATCGAGACCGGCGAACGGCTGGCGGCGCGCGACTATGTGCGCTGGGTGCGCGAGACCCCCGGCCTCGGGGAGGCCGTGATGCGCCTGGGCGTCGGCGAGTCCCCGGCATCCATCGCGTCGGCGGTCGAGTTCCTGTTGGAGGGGCTGCACCTGCACCGGCGCCTGAACAAGGACCGCGTCGATGGCGCCGTCCGCTACAGCCACTAGAAACCGGAATGGCCACCTTCGTCCTCGTCCATGGCGGGTGGGGCGGTGGCTGGGAGTGGCGGCCTGTCGCCGATCGACTCGTGACCGCCGGGCACGTCACCTACCGGCCGACCCTGACCGGGCTCGGCGAGCGGCGTCACCTCGGCCATCCGAAGGTCGACCTCGAGACGCACATAAAGGACGTCATCGGCGTGCTCGAGGCCGAGGACCTCGTCGACGTCGTGCTCGTCGGCCAGAGCTACGCCGGCGCGGTCGTGACCGGAGTCGCAGACCGCGTGCCCGAGCGGATCCGACGCCTCGTCTATGTCGATGCTTTCGTGCCGCGTGACGGAGAGTCGGTCAACGACCTCTCGCCGGTCCGCTTCGTCGAGCGCCTCCGGGCGTTGGCTCGGACGGACGGAGACGGGTGGCAGGTCCCGTTGCCGTTCGACGACCTGGGCCTCCCGGCGGACATCGCCGGCTGGTACGGCGGTCATCTGGGTCCACACCCGCTGGCGACGTTGGACCAGCCCGTGCGACTCACGGACGCGGTCGAGTCGGTGCCACGCAGCTACGTCGATTGCGCGCCTCCGGGCGCCAAGGCTACGTGGTTGTTCCGCAGCTTCGCGGACCGCGCACGTAGCGAGAGCTGGGACCAGCACGACCTACCGGTCGGCCACGATGCCCACGTGATCGCGCCCGACCGCCTCGCGGCACTCCTCATCGGCATCTCCGCGCTCCAGCCGGAGGTGGCGGTACCCACATGACCTTCCACGGCGCGGATCGGGGTGACCTTCGCGGTCCTGACATCGTGCGCCCGACCGGATCTCTCGTCCCGAGCGTCCGGTACCGGCGCTGGGACGGCACCCAGTCGCTGCCGGACCTTGACGCGGACGAGATCCTCGAGACGCTGTCCGACGATGTGATGGCCGAAGGTGACCTGTCCGAGGCGCTGCGCCGGCTGATGCAGCGCGGCATCCGTCGGCCGGTCGACGGATCCGGCCGGCCGGACCTTGCTGGATTGCGGGAGCTGCTGGGTCGTCTGGCGCAGCGGCGGCGCGAGCTCCTCGAGCGTTACCGACTGGGGGACGTGCTGGCCGATGTCCGCGAGGAGCTCGATGCCATCATCGAAACGGAGCGTCACGGCATCGAGCGGCGCATGGGGGAGGCGGGCAGCCCCTCCGCCGGGGACGCGTCGCTCCGCCAGATGTTGTCGGACATGGCCAGCAGACGCCAGGCTGCGCTGGACGCACTGCCGGAGGACCCGGGAGGACGGATCCGTGGGCTGCAGGAGTACGACTTCCTGGAGCCTGCGGCGCGCGATCGATTCGATGCCCTCCAGGAACGACTGCGTGGCCAGGTCCTGGACTCATATTTCCGGGGCCTGTCCGAGTCCATCAGGGACGTCACCCCGGAGGCGCTGGCGGCGAACCGCGAGATGGTGCGCGACCTGAACCACTTGCTGGAGGAGCGGCTGGACGGCGGCGATCCGGACCCGTCTGAGTTCCTCGCGCGGCACGGCAGGTTCTTCCCGGGTGCGCGGACGCTCGATGACATCATCGAGCAGCTGGCGCAGCGGATGGCCGCCATGCAGTCGCTGCTCGCTTCGATGACCCCGGCGCAGCGCGACGAGCTGCGCTCGATGATGGATGCGCTGCTGCGCGACGACCGTCTCCGCTGGGACCTGGCCCAGCTTGCCGCGACGCTTGACGAGCTACTCCCCGATGGCCTGGGCGATCGCATGGCGTTTCGCGGCGACGAACCTCTGTCGCTCGAGGGGGCACTCCAGCAGATGGGCCGCATCGAGCGGATGGACAGGCTTGCCGAGCGACTCGCCGCGGGCGGGGAGGGTTTCGGGGTCCCGGATGCCGACGTCGACGAGGTCCGCGAGCTGCTCGACGAGCGATCGGCGCAGGAGCTGCAGGCGCTGCGGGACCTGGCGCGGACGCTGGAAGAGGCCGGGTACATCGAACGGGACGGCGAGCGCATGGAGCTGACACCCCGGGGCACCCGCAAGCTGGGCCAGAAGGTGCTGGACGAACTGTTCCGGCGGCTGCGACGCGACGCGTTCGGCGGGCATGGCGTGGACCGGCGCGGGCTTGGTGGCGAGCGCACCGAGGAATCGCGGCCCTACGAGTTCGGGCGACCCTTCCACCTCGACCTGAGGCGGACGCTGGCGAACGCGCTTGCGCGCGAGGAGAACGGCCACCAGTCGCGTGGTATGGGGCCGCTGCGCCTGTCACCGGCGGACTTCTCGGTCTTCGAGACCGAGCAGCTGACCGATGCCTCCACGGTGCTGCTGGTCGATATGAGCCGCTCGATGCTGCTGCGCGGCTGTTTCCTGGCTGCCAAGAAAATGGCCGTCGCGCTGGACACGCTCATCCGCACCCAGTTCCCACGGGACGAGCTGCACGTCGTCGGCTTCGCCTATTACGCTCGCGAGATCCGCCCGGGCGCGCTCGCCGGGCTCTCCTGGCAGGGATACGAGTACGGCACCAACCTTCAGCACGGCTTGATGCTGGCGCGGCGGCTGCTGGCCCGCTCGCACCGCGGGAATCGGGAGATCATCGTGATCACCGACGGCGAGCCGACCGCCCACTTCGAGGCTGGCCAGGTCGAGTTCAGTTATCCGCCGACCCGCCGCACCATCCAGGAGACGCTCCGCGAGGTCGCCCGCTGCACGCGCGAGGGCATCACCATCAACACGTTCATGCTCGAGCGATCCCGCACGTTGACAGAGTTCGTGGAGCGCATGACGCGGCTCAATCGCGGCCGCGCCTTCTACGCCACCCCGGAGCGCCTCGGCGAGTACGTGCTGGTCGATTACGTCGGCAAGAAAGCGCCAACGGTCTAGCCTCGGGCGGATCGTCGCAGCAGCGCCGCGATGACGCCGAAGATGCCCGCGCCGGCCACGACCGCGGTGTGGTCACGCCCGAGAGCCCGCACGAGTGGTGCCGTCAGCTGAAGTCGGGAGCGCCCTTTGACCGAGTCGCGGCGTTACCATCGCACGACTTCTCCCGCTCCCTGCCAGGTCACCGACCGACCTGCAAACCGTCGCCCGGAGGTCCGACCATGAGCCATCCCACCCCCGCCGGGTCAGTCATCGAACTGCTCGCTCAACTCGACGGTATCACTCGCCTGGACGGCGAACAGCTCGTGATCGAGGACGAGATGGCGTTTCGTGATCGCGGCATCCGCGCCGTGGCGTGGACCGCCACATTCAGCGACGACGAGCCGACCGTGGAAGCCGCCCGCTGGATCGTCTGGGAAGCATCGATCCTCCTCGGTGCACCCTCGGCCAGCATCCACGAGCTGTACATGGCTCGCGGCCGCGGCGAGCTCGGCGGGTTCACGGTGCCGGCGATCAACCTCCGGACCCAGGTGATGGACATGAGCGGCGCCATCCTCCGGGCGGCGGCTGGACTGGAAGCCGGCACGGTCATCCTGGAGCTCGCGCGGAGCGAGCAGGAGTACACCTACCAGCGGCCCGGCGAATTCATCACCAGCGTCCTCGCCGGAGCGATCGCCGCCGGTTGGCGTGGCCCGGTCTTCGTCCAGGGCGACCACTACCAGTTCAACGTGAAGAAGTACGTCACGGACCCCGAAGGCACGACCGAGGCCATCCGGAAGGCGACCGCCGACGCCGTCCGGGCGGGCTATCGCAACATCGACATCGACTCGTCGACCCTCGTCGACCTGACGTTGCCGGATGTCGACAGCCAGCAGCGGACGAACTACGAGCGGGCGGCCGAGATCACCGCCGTCATCCGCGAGGTGGAGCCCGAGGGCGAGACGGTCTCCGTCGGCGGGGAGATCGGCGAGGTCGGCAAGGAGAACTCCAACGAGGCCGAGCTACGCGTCTACCTGGACGGCTACCGCCGCGAGCTGGCGCGGCGAGCCGGTGCAGAGGCCATCGGCGTCAGCAAGGTGAGCGTGCAGACCGGCACCAGCCACGGTGGCGTGCCATTGCCGGGCGGTGGCGTCGCGGAGGTCGCGCTCGACTTCGACACCCTGCGGCGTCTCTCCGAGGTGTGTCGCGAATACGGCCTTGCCGGCGCCGTCCAGCACGGCGCTTCGACCCTCCCCGACGAGCTGTTCCACCGTTTTCCGGAGGTCGAGACGGCCGAGGTCCACCTCGCGACGGGGTTCCAGAACCTGCTCTACGACCACTCCGCGTTCCCGCCCGAGCTGCGCACCCGGATCGAGGACTGGTGCCGCGTCAATACGGCCGACGAGTGGAAGCCGGGCGAGGACGAGTCGGTCTCGCTCTACAAGACGCGGAAGAAGGCGCTCGGTCCCTTCAAGCGGGAGCTGTGGGAGCTCACCACCAGGGACGAGATCATCGCCACGCAGGAAGCGAAATTCCGCTACCTGTTCGACCAGCTCGGGATCGCCGGCTCACGCCAGTGGGCCGAGCGTTACATCCGCCCACAGCCGAAGCGCCGCCCGGCCCCGCCCGCTCTCCGGGAGGCCGTGGCGGCCCGCTGAGCCGCGATTCCCGCT
>JACDBP010000390.1 GCA_013694835.1 Chloroflexota bacterium | reverse complement strand
ACTCGCGGCATCGGCGTCGCCTTCACGTGGGGCTCGCTCTTCGCGGTCGCCTCTCGATGCTCATCCGCGCGTTCATCGTCGGGCGAGGGCCGTGGGGAAACATGAACGAGTTCTCGATCGCCTTCGGCTTCGGGGTCCTCGCCAGTTACCTGTACCTCGGCCGGCGCTATCCGATCCGGACCATCGGCTTCCTGCCATTGGGCGTGGCGCTGTTCCTTTTCGGCTACGCGATGACGCTCTCAGCCACCATCGAGCCGCTCGTGCCCGCCCTGCAGAGCCCGCTGATCCTGACCATCCACGTGGCCATGGCGATGATCAGCTACGGCATCTTCGCCGTCAGCTTCGCGGCGGGCGTGGGGTACCTCATCCAGGGCCCCAAGGACCGCGTCTCCTGGCTGCCGAGCCACAAGGTGCTCGACGAGGTCGGCTACCGCGCGGTCATCATCGGCTTCCCGATCTTTGCGACGCTGATCATCCTCGGGTCGTGGTGGGCCTCGATCGCCTGGGGCCGCTACTGGGGCTGGGATCCGAAGGAGACGGCAGCGCTCGTGACGTGGCTCATTTACGCCGTGTACCTCCACGCGCGCAACCAGCGTGGCTGGGCCGGACGCCCGTCGGCGCTGATCCTGGTCATCGGCTTCGCGGCGGTGCTGTTCACCTACTTCGGCAATCTGTACTTCTCCGGGCTGCACGCTTACAGTGGTCTGTAACGCTTCGGGTCCGCGCGAGCGAACGCCGGCCACCCCGGCCGGTCGCACGATGCGGCCATGACGTTCAACCCCAACTCCCGTCTGGATCCTTCCCAGGTCGAGGACGCCCGCGGCGGCGGCCGCATGGGCCGCGTCGGCGGCCGAGGCCTCGCCATCGGCGGCGGCGGCATCGGCACCATCGCCCTCTTCATCATCATCACGCTGCTCGGCGGTGGCGATGCCCTGGACGGCCTCGGCGGCATTTCGGCCGGCGGCGAGCGTGGACCGACCGGTTCGGGCGCTGCCGCCAGCTGCCAGACCGGCGCCGACGCGAACGCGCGGGAGGACTGCCGCATCGTCGGTTACGTCAACAGCATCCAGCAGTACTGGCAGGGCGCGTTCGGCGGGTCGGGCACCCAGTACCAACGTGCCGTGACGACGTTCTTCACGGGCCAAGTCGACACGGCGTGCGGCGTCGGCGACGCGGCCTCCGGGCCGTTCTACTGCCCGAACGACCAGCACATCTACATCGATCTTGACTTCTTCAAGGAGTTGCGAGCCAAGTTCGGAGCGAACGGCGGCCCGCTGGCCCAGGCGTACGTCATCGCCCACGAGTACGGGCACCACGTCCAGAACCTGAGCGGATCGCTGACGGGCAGCCGAGGCACCGGCGCGAACAGCGACTCGGTGAAGACCGAGCTCCAGGCCGACTGCTATGCCGGCGTCTGGGCAGGAAATGCCGCCAAGGGCGGGTTCATCCAGCCCATCAACGACCAGCAGATCAACGACGCGCTGTCGGCAGCCGCGGCTGTCGGTGACGACCGCATCCAGCGCGCCACGCAGGGACGGGTCGATCCGGAGCGCTGGACGCACGGCTCATCCCAGCAGCGCCAAGATGCATTCATCCGGGGCTACCGGAGCGCCGAACCGTCCGCCTGCGACAACCCCTGACCAGAGGCGGCCACCGATCGGCTGTCGGTTACCCGACGCACAGCGAGTGGAACGCACGACTCCCGGGCGTTCGTCGGGAACGCGCGCGCGCAGGATTGGAACAGGTGTTCTATCCTGTCTTCTCCGTCGATGGCGGTCGGGGGGCTTCCCGAGCCGGTCGACGGCCTTTCCACGGTCCCTCCACGGGGCGTCCACCGGCGTTCCCCAGCGTATCCACGCCCGGACCGCCCGTTCGCAACATCTAGCGGTGCGGGGCAAGGTCGAACCACAACATCTTGTGGTTCAGACCCTTGACACCCTCTCCCTCGAGGACTAGATTCAGTCGTCTGGAACCGACGAGGACCACCCCTCGGAGCCCGCCCGGGATGCCATCCCACCCGATGGCCCGGAGCCCGAGAGCAGCCCCCGCACCAGGTGTCGAGATCGACTCCGGTGGCCACCCGCAGGGGCACCGGGCCCGGTAGAGGGAGGAGACCCGATGGCTCGAGCCGCGAGCACCACGCCCACCTCTGACGCGTCCTCGAGCAGGTCGAGCAAGGCGAGTGTGGCCGCCATCGCGGCCCGCACCATCGATGACGAGGGGCGATTCACCGGTGCGGGTGTCCGCGGTCTGACGTTCGAGCGTCGCTGGACGCGACCGGACGTCCATCCCTACGACGAGATCGCCTGGGAGACCCGCACCGCGAGCATCGCGAACGAGTCCGGCAAGTCGGTCTTCGAGCAGACGGACGTGGAGGTCCCCTCCACCTGGAGCCAGCTCGCCACCAACGTCGTCGTCTCCAAGTACTTCCGCGGCCACATCGGCACCAAGGGCCGCGAGCGTTCGGTCAAGCAGCTCATCGACCGGGTGGTCAACACGATCACCGGCTGGGCGGAGACGCAGCACTACTTCGCGACGACGGAGGACCTGCAAGCCTTCAAGGCGGAGCTGACGCACCT
>JACDBP010000379.1 GCA_013694835.1 Chloroflexota bacterium | reverse complement strand
CGCCCGAACCGGACCGGCGGTCGCCCGCGGTGCAGCCCGCTCCACCGCGTCGGCGGATGCGCATCGGGCCGGCGTGCCTCGCGCTCCGCCGCGACCACCGCGTCGATGACGTCCTCCCGGTCGCCCGGCACGATCAGCAGGCTGCCGGGCCCGATCCGCTCGAGGACGTGGCGCGGCTGCATCGCACCGATGGCCACGTGCTCGATGACGCGGGCCGGATCCAGGCCGGGGGCCAGCTCCTCGCCCGCCATCTGCTCCTGCAGCATCGTGACGGTCGGGTTTGACAGCACGGGGCGGTACGGCAAGACCCCGAGCAGCTCGATGCCGTGGCGTGCCAGGCCCAGTCGCAGCACCTCCTCCAGGCTCGGATGCGCCTCCAGGTCGACCTTGTTGACGACGGCTCCGACGACCTCCACGCCATGTCGCCTGAACAGCGCGTGGTTCAGCACGATCTCGTCGATCGGCCGGCCGACGCCAGCCTCGCTGACGATGAGCACCGGTGTGCCGAGAAGGGCCGCGACGTCGGCGTTCGAGAGCCCGATCACCGCGCCGACCCCGGCGTGACCGGTCCCCTCCACCACCACGACATCGCGTCCCTCCGAGACGCGCGCATGGGCCGCGATGATCTTCGCAGGCAGATCCTCAACGACCTCGCCGCGGATGAACGCCTTGGTGAAGCCGCGCGGGATGTGGACGGGGCTCATGGAGCCGTAAGGGTCCGGCAGCCCGAAGACACTGCGCATCAGGATCGCGTCCTCGTCGGCCGGGACGCCGTCGACCACGTCGTATCGCTGGCCGACCGGCTTGATGAAGCCCGTTCTCAGGCCGCGTTCCATGAGCGCGTCGAGCAACCCCAGCGCGACCGTGGTCTTGCCCCGGTTCATGCCTGTCGCGGCCAGGTAGAGCTGCCGCATCAGCGGTTCCCGGACCTCAGCCGACGACGTCTACGAGCGTTCTCTCGCGAGGGACTTTCGCTCCACGAGCGCCAGGCCGTCCTTGAGCCGCGTCAGCATCTCGGGGTCTACCGTGTCGGCGTCCGTGTGCGGCCCGAGCCGATCGAGGATATCCGCAAGGAGACCGAAGAAGACCCCCGCATCGGCGACGAAGAACTGCGGCTCATTGTTGTAGCGCACGAGCGTCAGGCGGCCCTGCAGTACGCGCCGGTCCTCGACGTGGGCGATCTGCGTCGCGAAGTTGTGGCCCTGGATGCCGTCCGGGTTGTTCAGGAAGTTGAGCGCGTTGTCGATGGCCAGACCGAAGCGGGCGCGCCAGGCGACCAGCCGCTCGTGCACCTCCGCCGGGATACGCACCTCGGCGACCTCGTCGAACACCTCCGGCGCCACCGTCAGCAGGCCGACGAGCGTCGAACCCGCGCGCGCGCCGAGCATCACCTGGAGGGAGCGTTCAAGGGTGAATACCTCCGAGTCGAACCGGGGGCTGGTGATGACGTCGGTCAGCAGGTCCTCGACGTTGTCCAGGACGCCCGGCTCCGCGACAGCGTTGGAGAGGTGGAGGATCTCCTCCTTGAACAGGAATTTCTCTTCGTGGTCGAGCATCCGAGCAGCGTAGCACCGGCCGCTTCGGCGCCGATCGCCGCCCACCGCCTGGAAGATGCTGACGATCCGAGGCGATCCTGCCGGCCGCCAGCGGTCCGTACCAGCGCCGCCCATGTCATCGTGGACAGATACCAGCCGGAGTGGTGCTGGGCCCGATCGACGGGCTGCAAGCCCGATCTTCGCGCCGCACATCGCACCCCGCGAGCATGCGGGATCACGCCGGCGAGCCGAGGCATGGCCCAGACGGCAGGATCCGTCATGGTAAGTCGAGTACTACCTGGGCTGGTACGGGGCCAGGATCAAGGCGGGAATGTGCGCGCAGGCAGCCGAAGCCGTCGCACGTGCGACGCTGGGCCTCGCGGTCGCGCGCCTGACGCCTACGGATAGAGGCCGCGAAGCGCGGTCGCGGAAGCGACCCGGTCGACGGCCAGGAGGTACGCGGCGGTGCGCATGTTCACGCTCTCCTTGAGCGACATCGCCAGCGTGTCTCGGAAGGCCTTCGTCATGATGCTCTTGAGCTTGACGTTGACCTCGTCCTCGTTCCAGAAGTCGCGGTTGAGGTCCTGGACCCACTCGAAGTAGCTCACCGTGACCCCGCCGGCGTTGCACAGGATGTCCGGGATCGTGAAGATGCCGCGATCGTACAGGCGGATGTCCGCGCTCGGCGTCGTGGGGCCGTTGGCCGCCTCGGCCACGATCCGGGCGTTGATCCGCTCGACATTGGCCGACGTGATCTGGTTCTCGAGTGCTGCCGGGATGAGGACGTCGCAGGGCGTCTCGAGCACCTCCGCGTTGGTGATGTTGGTCGACCCGGGGAAACCGCGGACGGTGCCGTGCTCGGCTTTCCAGGCGAGAAGGCGTTCGATGTCGAGGCCCTCATCGGCGCGGATGC
>JACDBP010000360.1 GCA_013694835.1 Chloroflexota bacterium | reverse complement strand
GCGGTTCGGCGTCGACATCGCCCAGCCCCTCGCCAAGCCCGTCACCCTCGCCGTCGCCCACGCCCTCGCCGTCGGCCAGCCCGGCACCCTCCCCGACGCAGAGCACCGCCGCGGGCTGCAACCCGGTGCCCACCTCCGGCAAGCTCGCGGAGCTGGCGACCGCGCTGCAGGAGCGTTTCTCGCGAATCACCTGTGTCACCCAGGAGTCGTCCATCGGGCCGACCATCAGCCAGGAGCTGACCGGCCAGGCCCTGGTGCTCATCCTGCTCGGATCGCTGGGCATCATGGGTTGGATCACGCTCCGCTTCGGCGACTTCCGGATGGGTGCCACGGCCATCGGCGCCCTGATCCACGACGTGATCGTCGTCGTCGGCACCTTCGCCGTGCTGGGCACCTTCTTCGGCGTCCAGATCGATGGCCTTTTCGTGACGGCGATGCTGACCGTCATCGGCTTCAGCGTGCACGACACGATCGTCGTCTTCGACCGGATCCGGGAGAACCGCATCCGCCACGCGGGGGAGCCGTTCGAGGCGATCGTCAACCACAGCATCCTGCAGACCATCGGCCGCTCGATCAACACCTCGCTGACGGTCGTGCTCACGCTGACCGCGCTGCTGCTCTTCGGCGGCGAGGCGATCCGGGTGTTCGTGCTGGCGCTCCTGCTCGGGATCCTCTCGGGGACCTACTCGTCGATCTTCAACGCGGCGCCGATCCTGGTCGATTGGCACAACTGGGCCGGCCGGCGGCGCCAGCAGCAACTGTCGGCGGCGAAAGCGACGCGATAAGTCGTGGTGCAGCCGTGGATGGCAGGCTGGTCGCGATGACCGAAGCCCTGTCCCCGGCGTTCCGCTGGCGGCTCCCGACGCGACCCGTGGTGAGCGCCGAGCTGGCAGCGGCGGGCGCAGCTCGCGGTCTCTCGAGCCGGCTGATCACCGTGCTGGCAGCGCGTGGCCACGCTTCGGCCCGGGACCTGGACGCCTTCTTCGGCGATCCGTCCGAGGGCCTGCATGACCCGGCACTGCTTCCTGACGCCGACAGGGCTGTGGCGCGCCTGCAGGCCGCCGCCGCAGCCGGCGAAAGGGTGATGGTCTTCGGTGACTTCGACGCGGACGGGCTGACCGGGCTGACGATCCTCGTCACCGCCCTTCGCTGCCTCGGTGCTGACGCGACGCCATACGTCCCGAGCCGTCTGGACGAGGGGCACGGGCTCTCGGCCGCTGCTGTGGCCCGGGCCGAGGCGGACGGCCAGACGCTGATCGTGACCGTGGACTGCGGGACCGCGAGTGCCCCCGAGATCGCGACCGCAGCGGCCGCCGGGATCGGTGTCATCGTGACCGAACCACCACGTAGGCCCGGAGCTGCCGCCGGCCGTCGCGGTCGTCAACCCGCGCCGACACGACAGCCGCTACCCGGATCCCCGGCTGGCGGGCAGCGGCGTCGCATTCAAGCTCGCGCAACTGCTGCTGCGGGACCTCCCCGACGGCCCGGCGCTGGCGCTTGACCTCGTGGACCTGGCAACCATCGGCACCGTCGCCGACCTGGCGCCGCTGGTGGGCGAGAACCGCTGCATCGCCCGCCTCGGCCTGGCGCGGATGGCGCGTGGCCTGCGACCGGGCCTGGCGGCTCTCCTGCGAGCTGCGGGCCTGAGAGAGGACCTCGCGGTCGACCTCGACACCATCGGCTACGTCCTGGCCCCCCGACTGAACGCAGCCGGGCGGATGGGCGACGCCATCGTAGCCGCACGCCTGCTTCTCGCCGACGATCCGGCGGAGGTCCAGCGCCTGGCCCAGGAGCTGGAGGCGAGCAACCTCGCCCGCCGGGACGTGACCGGCACGGCGCTCGGCGAAGCGCGGCTGGCCGCGGAGGCGCGGCACGACGACGCGGTGATCATGGTGGTCGGGGATTGGCCGGTCGGCGTGATCGGGCTGGTGGCAGGCCGCCTTGCGGAAGAGCGCGGCCGGGCTGCGGTGGTGCTGTCGTCGCAGACGCAGCCCTGGCGTGGATCAGCCCGCAGCCCGGCTGGCTTCGATCTGGCTGCGGCGTTCGAGCGCGGCGCGTGGCTATTCGAGCGGTACGGCGGCCACGCCGGTGCCGCCGGCTGCTCGCTGCCCGAAGACAGGTTGGAAGCCTTCCGTGAGCACATGCTCGCGGTCGCGGCGGAATACGGCCCGCCCGATACGCTGCCGCCACTGCCGCTCGACCTGGTCCTCGAGGCACCTGACATCAACTACCCGCTGCAGCGCGAGCTCGCGCTGCTGCTGCCCACGGGCGTCGGCAACCCGCGGCCGGTGGTCGGCATCTCCGGCCTGGTCGTCTCGCGCGTGCGCAGCGCTGCCGGCGGGCACGCCCAGCTGACGCTCAGGAAGGGTCTCGAGGTGATCGACGGGATCGGCTTCGGGCGCGGCGACCTGCTCGATCGGGTGCGTGAGGGGGACGCCATCGATGTCTGCGGCTACCTGGCGAGCCGGACGTTCGGCGGTTACGAGTCACTCCAGCTGGAGGTGCGAGACGTGGCCCCGGCCGGAGCTCTCGCAGCACTGGTGGCTGCCCCGGGCGCGACGGCCGGCGCGGAAACGACCACACTGACCGCGTCCGTCACGCTCGATCCGATGCTCACGGGAGCCGCATGACCAGTCGCCCCCAACGCCGGCCACCCGTTCCGCGCCGCGTCGGCGGGGACGCCGCTGGTCCGGGCCGTCCGTCGATGGGCATCGCGCCGCTGCTGGCCGTGGTCGGTCTCGTGGTCGCGGCCGTGCTCAGCCTGGGCCTGCTGTCGCTCTCCGGCTCTGCCTCCGCTGCGCCGGGAACCACGCCTGGCCCGGGCGCGACGCGGACGCCCACGGGACCGGGCCCCGGTCAGCCGACGCCCAACCCCAGCATGGTCATCACGCCGGCACCCGAACAACGCGCCCAGGTCCGCGGCACGATGCTGTTCGTGCGGACCGGCAATATCTGGTCCATCAGCGGCGACAAGCTCACCCAGCTGAGCGACAAGGGCACGGACAGCTGGCCCGCCTGGGCCCCCGACGGGGCGCGCATCTACTTCACCGAGACACGCACGGTCGTCGCCCAGTCGCCGTGGCAGGGGCGCGATTCCAAGTACACGCTCATCTACCCCGTGATCATGAGCATGGCCGCCGACGGCAGTGATCGGGAAGAGGTCCAGAGCGGGCTGTACAACCTGGGCGGCGGCGCGAATCGCCGGTACTTCCAGCAGCTCCTCCAGGCGGATGTCAGCCCGGACGGCAAGCAGTTCGCCCTCGTCTCCGACGCGCCCGACCCCCTCACCCGCGACGTGACGCTGAGCCTCATGTCAACGGCGGGCGGCAAGGTCACCAACCTCGGGGTGAAAGATGTCAGCGTGCTGGGGCACAACGACCCCGACTGGAGCCCGGATGGCAAGCAGATCGCCTTCAGCTACAACGGCCGGAATGGGACGGTGGGTGCGCCGCGCGTGGGCATCTACACGCTTGCCACCAAGAAGGTGCGGTACGTCGGGCCGCGCGGCTTCGCCAACCCGAGTTGGTCGCCGGACGGCAAGTATGTCGTCGGCGAGCGGACGAACGGCAAGGGGCGCGACCTGGCGATCGTGGAGGTGGCCTCGGGCCAGGAGGTGAACCAGCTGACGCGAGATGGGAACAGCTTCTCGCCGGTCTACTCGCCCGACGGCACCCAGATCGCCTATCTGCGCCTCAACGGCCAGGCCATCGATCTGCGGATCATGACCCTCGAGGACGACGGGAGCCTGAAGCCCGCCCTCGACAAGGCCATCACCGAGGACGGCTCGATCGATGCCAGCTCGTCGCCGGCATGGTTCTTCCCGCCCGACCTTCGACCGGCCCTGCCGAGTCCGGCCGCCTCCTCCGCGCGCACGGAGAGCCCCGTCGCAACGACCCCGTGACGGACCGCCTGCCGGGCTCGAGGCCATACCTGGAGAAGCTCGGGACGCGCATCGCAGCGGTCGGCAGCGTGCTGTGCCTCGGCATCGATCCGACGCCCGACCGGCTCCCTGCGAGCTTCCCACGAACGCTTGAGGGGATCGAACGGTTCGCGCAGCTCCTGCTGGAGGCAGCCGGCCCGTACGCGGCCGCGGTCAAGCCGAATCTGGCCTTCTTCGAGGCATGGGGAAGTGGCGGACTCGCCGCGCTGGAGCGGCTGCGCGGGCGGCTGCCTGCCGACCTACCGGTCATCCTCGACGCGAAGCGCGCTGACATCGGGCCTACCAGCGTCCACGGTGCCGCGGCGCTGTTCGATGCGTGGGGAGCCGATGCGGTCACGGTCAACCCGTATCTGGGCCGTGACGCCATCGAGCCCTACCTCACGCGGGAGCCCGGCTTCGCCTACGTCCTCTGCCGTACCTCCAACCCCGGCGCGGCCGAGTTCCAGGACCTGACGGTAGGGGACGAGCCGCTCTACCTCCACGTCGCCCGCACGGTGGCAGCGTGGGCCCCTGCGGGCGGCGTCGGGCTGGTCGTTGGGGCTACCGCTCCCGACGAACTGCGGCGCATCCGTGCCGCTGCACCGGCTCTGCCGTTCCTCGTACCGGGGGTCGGCGAGCAGGGCGGCTCGGATGGGGTCGTGCTGGAGGCGGGACCCGCGACCGACGGACCGGCGGCTGGCATACGCGGCGGCGCCCTGCTCGTCAACGTGTCACGAGCCATCGCCTCGGCGGCCGCTGCCCTGCACACCGGGTCGGCCGGCGATCCCGGCGAGGCCGTTGCTCGCGCCGCGAAAGGCTGGGCGGGGCGCCTGCGGGTGCTAGCATGACGCCAGGTTCCACGCAGCAGGGAGGCAGACGGTCATGCCGAATATCGGGCCCGTCGAGCTGATCATCCTGCTTGTCATCGCGCTGCTCGTGCTCGGCCCGCGCCGGTTGCCCGAGATGGGCTCGGCGGTGGGCAAGACGATCCGCGAGTTCCGCAAGGCCTCCACCGAGATCACCGAAGCCGCGACCATCGACACCCGGCTGGAGACCCGCCCCTCGAGCGCAGGTCCGAGCTCATCCCGCCTGACGAGCACGATGGCCGAGGACGAGTCACGTGGCCC
>JACDBP010000352.1 GCA_013694835.1 Chloroflexota bacterium | reverse complement strand
CGCGGGAGAGGAGGGCGCCGACGCTGACCACCGAGACGTCGAGCAAGGCCGCGATCTCCAAGTAGTCGTAGCCGTAGCGATGACGCAGCAGGACGGCCGCCCGAGAGAGAGGTTGCAGAGCGCTCAGCGCCTCTTCGATCGCCAGGCGACGGGACCATCCGGCCGCCGGATCGCCGGTCCCCTCACGCGGAGCGGAGCCGCTCCCCGCCGCGTCGGCCACCCCGGGGATGGCCAGCCGGCGGACGCGCCGGCGACGGAGTTGATCGAGAGCGACGCGAGCGACGATGGCGTGCAGCCAAGGGCGCAGTGGTCGATCCGGGTCGTAGCCCTGCCACCGCTCGAATGCTCGGGCGAACCCTTCCTGGGTCGCCTCCATGGCGTCATCGCGATCGTGCAGGATCGCGTACGCCAGCCGGTACGCGTCGTCCGCGTGGTCAAGGTACGCGGCGGTCACCGCCGCGAGTCGCGCCTGGTCGGTCATCTCATCCCAACATACGCGCGGTGGGCATCGTTCCTGACATACTGAACGGGTGTTCCAAACGGGGGGTTCCGCAGTATCATGAGCGGGTGCCCGACCGTGCCATGACCCAGGACACGCTCGTCGTCCGCGGCGCCCGTGAACACAATCTCAAGAACATCACCGTGGAGCTGCCGCGGGACCGCCTGGTGGTCATCACGGGGCTCAGCGGCAGCGGCAAGTCCAGCCTCGCGTTCGACACCATCTACGCCGAGGGTCAGCGACGCTATGTCGAAAGCCTCTCGGCGTATGCGCGCCAGTTCCTGGGCCAGATGGAGAAGCCTGACGTCGACCAGATCGACGGCCTGAGCCCGGCCATCTCCATCGATCAGAAAGGCGCCAGCCGCAACCCCCGCTCGACGGTCGGCACCGTGACGGAGGTGTACGACTACCTCCGGTTGCTGTACGCCCGCATCGGCCACCCCCACTGCCCGGTCTGCGGCCGTGAGATCCAGCGTCAGACCGTGCAGCAGATCGTCGATCAGATCCAGGCATTGCCGGATGGCGCGCGGCTGCTCGTTCTGGGCCCGCTCATCAAGGACCGCAAGACGGAGGGCGACCGCGTCTTCGACGGCGCCCGCCGCCAGGGGTTCGTCCGCGTTCGGGTGGATGGCGAGCTGATGGACCTCGATGAGGTCTCGTCGCTCGACAAGTACAAGCGGCACACCATCGAGGTCGTCGTCGACCGCCTGGTCGTCCGGCATGCCGACGACGAGGGCGTCCCGTACGGCCCTGACCGCCCGAACCCGGAGTCGGCACGATTGGCGGACTCGGTCGAGACGGCGCTCCGGCTCGGCGAGGGCGTCATGGTCGTGGCCGCGGCGGAACCCGGTCGGTTCGAGGAGCAGCGCTACTCCGAGCGTTACTCCTGCCCGTTCGACGGCACCACGATCGATGAGCTCGAGCCCCGCTCGTTCTCGTTCAACTCTCCCCATGGCGCGTGTCCGGCCTGCACCGGTCTCGGGTTGCGCATGGAGATCGATCCTGAGCGGCTGATCCCGAACAAGGGCCTGTCGCTGATTCAGGGCGCGCTGGTGCCCTGGTCGCGGATGCCGATCGCGGACTCCTGGTACGGCAAGGTGGTGGAGGGCGTCGCGAAGTCGCGCGGGTTCCGCACGGACATCCCGGTGCGCGACCTGCCCAGGGAGCATCTGGACTACCTGCTGTTCTCGCCGCGCGGCGAGAAGGTGCGCATCCGCTACCGCACGAACGGTCGGGACCGCTCGTATGACACGACGTTCGAGGGTCTCGTCCCGAACCTGGAGCGCCGCTACAGGGAGAGCGAGTCGGAGTGGGTCAAGACGGAGATCGAGAAGTTCATGGTCGAGCGCCCCTGCCCGGTCTGCAAGGGCTCGAGGCTCAAGCCCGAGGTGCTGGCGGTCACCGTCGACACGAAGAACATCTCGGAGATCGCGCGTCTGTCCGTCACGGAGGCACTGGCCTGGACCGAGGAGCTGCCCCCCAAGCTCAGCGAGCGCGAGGTGACCATCGCACGCCAGGTGCTCAAGGAGATCGCCGCGAGGCTCGGCTTCCTGGTAGACGTCGGGCTCGACTACCTGACGGTCGATCGCACCAGCTCCACACTCTCGGGCGGCGAGGCCCAGCGGATCCGGCTCGCGACGCAGATCGGCTCGAGCCTGATGGGGGTTCTCTACATCCTGGACGAGCCGACGATCGGGCTGCACCAGAAGGACAACGCAAAGCTGATCGCGACGCTCATCCGACTGCGTGACCTGGGCAACACGCTGATCGTGGTGGAGCACGATGAGGAGACGATCAGGACGGCGGACTGGCTGGTGGACATCGGACCGGGGGCCGGCGAGCACGGCGGGGAGGTCATCGCCTCGGGTACGCTCGAGCATGTCCTCGCTGAGCCCCGTTCGATCACCGCCGATTACCTCACGGGACGGCGCTCCGTCCCGATCCCGGCCAGACGTCGCACCGGAAGTGGTCTTGCGCTGGAGATCAAGGGCGCGCGGGCCCACAACCTGAGGGATATCGACGTCCGGTTCCCGCTTGGCACGTTCACGGCCGTGACCGGCGTCTCCGGTTCCGGCAAGAGCTCGCTCGTCACGGAGATCCTCTTCCGGGGCCTCCATCGCGCCATCAACGGCGCACGCGAAGAGCCGGGCGAGCACGACCGGATCGATGGCATCGACGCGATCGACAAGATCATCGAGATCGACCAGAGCCCGATCGGCCGGACGCCGCGTTCGAACCCGGCCACGTACACGGGGCTGTTCGGACCGATCCGCGAGCTGTTCGCCGGCGTGCCCGAGTCGAGGCTGCGCGGCTACAAGCCGGGCCGGTTCTCGTTCAACGTCAAGGGCGGTCGTTGCGAGAACTGCAAGGGCGACGGGATCATCAAGATCGAGATGCAGTTCCTGCCGGACGTCTACGTGCCCTGCGAGGTCTGCGGCAGCCGGCGATACAACCGCGAGGCGCTCGAGATCCACTACCGGGGCCACTCGATCGCCGACATCCTCGACATGACCGCCGAGGAGGCGCTGGAGGTTTTCCTGCCGGTGCCGTCGATCCGCACCAAGCTCCAGACGCTGGTCGACGTCGGCCTCGGCTACATCCGGCTCGGCCAGCCCGCCACGACACTCTCGGGCGGCGAGGCCCAGCGGGTGAAGCTGGCGACCGAGCTCTCGCGACGAGCGACCGGCAAGACCGTGTACCTCCTCGACGAGCCGACGACCGGACTCCACTTCGCCGACGTGGAGAAGCTGCTCCAGGTGCTCCACCGGCTGGTGGAGACCGGCAACACGGTCGTGGTCATCGAGCACAACCTGGACGTCATCAAGACAGCCGACTGGATCATCGACCTGGGGCCGGAGGGCGGTTGGCGCGGGGGCCGCGTGGTCGCCGAAGGCACGCCGGAGCGAGTGGCCAGGACCAAGGGATCGGCAACCGGCGAGTACCTGAAGCGGGTGCTGCGCGGTGAGCCGCTCGTCCCCCTCAGCGATCTTTCCTTCGCGCAGGCCGCCGGGCGCGGCAACGGCACGGGCCATACGCCGACCGCCAAGGAGGCCGTCCCCGCCGGCGGATGAAGACGATCGGGCGCGATCGTGCGCCTGGTCATCAGCGGGTCGGCGCATGCTCCGGCGTTCGAGCAGCCGGACCGTCCATCCGCCCTAGACTGGGAACATGCCCGACATCGAGTACGCCTTCCTCGCCGATGCCGCGGACGCCCGGCCGGGACACAAGTTCGCCGTGCTCGGTGGCGGGGTTTCGCGACTTGGCGGTGGTGGTTTCCCGCTGCGGCACCCCCATCTGGCCATCGTCGTGGGGCTGCTCGTGACCATCACCGAGCTCGGCACCGAGCACGACCTGCGGTTCGTGTTGCTGACGCCGGACGGCTCGGAGCTGGCGACGGCCTCGGCCACGGTCCTCGCCAACGGCCCGCGGGACGGAGGTGACAGCGTCCTGACCTTCAGCCTGGACCTGTGGAATCTCGCCTTCCCGGTCCCCGGCGATTACTCGTTGCGGATCCTGGTGGACGGCAACGAGCGCAAGCGGCTGCCGCTCATCGTCGAGGAGCGTGCGGCCAAGTCCGGCGCACCGGATGCGGATGCGTCCGTTCTGGCCGATGGCCCCACGCCGCCCTTCCCGCCACCCACGGGCCAGGCGTAGCGGTGCTGCCCGGCGTCGATCTCGAGCAGCTCGTCCTGACCGGCGGGCTGATCATCCTGTTCGCCATCATCTTCTCGGAATCGGGCCTGCTCGTCGGCTTCTTCCTGCCGGGCGACAGCCTGCTCATCACCGCCGGTGTCGTGTCCGCGGCCAACCCCGAGCGGCTGCCGATCATCGCCGTGATCGCGGTCTGCTTCCTCGCCGCGGTCACCGGCGACGCCGTGGGGTACTGGTTCGGGTCGCGCGTCGGTCGCCGACTCTACGAGCGCCCGGAGTCGCGCTTCTTCAAGCGACAGCACCTGCTGGCTGCGGAGTCGTTCTACGAGAAGCACGGCGGCAAGACCATCGTCATCGCTCGCTTCATGCCGTTCGTGCGGACGTTCGCGCCCATCGTGGCCGGCACCGCACGCATGCCCTATCCCCGCTTCGCCCTGTTCAACTTCACGGGTGCGATCCTGTGGGCGATCGGTCTGCCGTTGGTCGGGTTCGCGTTGGGCGAGGCGTTCGGTGAGCAGCTCGACAAGTATCTGCTGCTGATCCTGGCGGGTGTCGTCGCGCTGTCGTTGCTGCCCACGGTGATCCACCTGCTCCGCCATAACCGCGAGGAGATCTCGGCCCGGGTCCGGTCGCGCGGTCGGGCCGGCGCGCCACGTAAGGCGGCCCTGCCCGAGGACCCGGCGGACAGCTAGGT
>JACDBP010000335.1 GCA_013694835.1 Chloroflexota bacterium | reverse complement strand
GCGCTGGCCAGCGCGGGCCAGCCGACTGCCTCGGGCTCGGCCATGCAGACGGGCTCGGCGCCGCCCATCCCCGAACCAACGCCCACCTTCCCGACGGATCTCTCGGGCGCGCTGACCATCTGGACCTTCGCCCAGGGAGATGACGAGGTCGCCATCAAGGCCTACATGCGAGCCTTCAAGGACCGCTTTCCCGACGTGGAGCCGAAGCTGGTGGTCATCCCCGAAGACAGCTACACGGCCAAGATCAACACATCCCTCCAGGCCAGGAACCCACCGGACATCGCGATCATCGAGGACATGCGCTGGGCGAAAGCGGGCCGTGTCGTCGAGCTCAGCCCTCACCTCGCGGAATGGGGCGTCGATATCGCCGACTTCAACCCGGGCGGCATCGGCCGGATGGCGCTCGAGGCCGACCCTGCCAAAGGGGTCTACGGCATGGGCGACTTCCTGGGCGGGTTCGTGCTCGTCTATAACAGGAAGCTCTTCGCCGAGGCCGCGCTGGCCTACCCGCCGACCGATCGGTCGTTGACCTTCCGCGAGTACGACACCATCTGCCGCGCGCTCGTGAAGCCCGGCAGCGACCCGGCACAGACGGTCTACGGCTGCGCAGCCCACGACAACGCGTACGGCATGGTGGGGCAGCGGGTATTCGGCGCGGACGGGCGCACCATCGTCGGCAACGGCGACTCCCCGGAGATGGTCGACGCATTCAACGTCGGCACGGCACTCATCCGGGACAAGGTCGCACCGAGCGGCAGCGTCATGGACGCGATCGGCGGCGAGACCGATCTCTTCGCGCTGGGCAAGATCGGGATCACAGGCACCGACTTCACCGAGGTCGCCAAGTACCAGGCCAACGGCATCGACTTCGGCATCGCCCCGTTCTACGTCATCCGCGCCGGCGATTCGGTCGTCGACACCTTCACCGCACCCTGGGGCACCTTCACGGAGTCGCGCAACCAGCGCGCGGCGCTCGAGTTCATCCGCTTCCTGGCGACCGACGCCCAGCGGATCCGCATGACGATCTCCCTCGATCCGCCACTGTCGGCAAAGGTGGCGTCCGAGACCGGCTACGGCAAGGATGACCCCATCCGCCAGCAGTACCTCGAGGTCCTCAAGCTGGCGCAGCCACAGGTCTTCGTGCCGAACGGCGTCGAGGCCTGGGACCCGGGCGAGGTCGTCCGGCGGATGACCGTCGAGCGTGAGACCGACGCCGCGCCGATCCTGGGTCCGATGGTCGCCAAGGCGCAGCGGGAGCTGGACAGCGTCTGGACTGCCTGGGAGGAACTCGGCCCATAGCCACGCTGCGGGCGCTCATGCCCAGCAGGCGCCACCGGCCGGGGCGGGGACCTCAGGCACGGGCTGAGGAACGCACCGCCTACCTGTTCCTGCTGCCGTGGTTCGCCGGGCTGCTGCTGCTGCTGGCGATCCCGCTCGTCTACGCCGCGTACATCAGCCTGACCAACGAGAGCCTCTTCGAGTCCGGCCGCTTCATCGGGCTCGACAACTACGCAGAGATGTGGGACGACCCCCTCTTCTGGAAATCCCTCGAGGTGACGATTCGCTGGATCGTTTTGAGCACGCCGCTGTTCGTGGCCGCGGGACTGGGCCTCTCGCTGCTGCTCAACCAGCGACTGCCGGGGATGCACCTCTTCCGGACCATCCTGTACATCCCGGCGGTGCTGTCGGGCGTCGCCGTGACCGTCCTCTGGTTCGTGCTCCTGAACGGCGAGTCAGGTGCTGTCAATCAGTTGCTGCGGAGCGCAGGCTGGACGGATCCACCCTTCTGGTTCGACGATCGGAACTGGGCGATGCCGGCAGTCGCGATCATGGGCCTCTGGGGCGCTGGCGGCGGCGCAGTCATCTTCCTGGCGGGGCTCCAGAACATCCCTCCGCACCTCTACGAGGCGGCGGCCATCGATGGAGCTGGTGCGCTCGCCAAGTTCCGGCACATCACGCTGCCGATGCTCTCGCCGACGATCTTCTTCATCGCCGTGAATGGCGTCATCGACGCGCTGCTCATCTTCGGGCCCATCTTCGTCATCAGCGGCGGCGCCTACCGCGGCGGCCCAGATGACTCACTGCTGTTCTACATGCTCTATCTCTACAGGAAGGGCTTCCTGGAGGGCCAACTCGGGTACGCGGCGGCACTTGCCTGGATCCTCACCATCATCGGCGTGCTCATGGTGTGGCTCACCTTCCGGTTCGAGCGACGGTTCGTGTTCTACGAATCGGAGCAGGCGGAGTGAGGATCCGGACCGCGGGGGTCCACTCGCGGCGCCCGCTCTTGCCGCGGCTGGAACGACTGCTCTGGGCGAGCCTGGTCTACGGCGCGCTGCTCCTGCTGGCGCTGTTCATCCTGCTGCCGGTCGGCTGGATGCTGACGGCAGCGCTGAAGCCCGACACGGCGCCCGTCTTCACCTATCCGCCGGAGTGGCTCCCGACACGCCACTTCGAGTGGCAGACCTTCGTGCGAGCGCTGACCGACCCCGATGAGCCCTACCTGCGCTACGCCGCGAACACCGCGATGCTCGTGTTCGTCAACATCGTGGGCTCCGTCGTCTCGAACTCGTTGATCGCCTATGCCTTCGCCCGGCTCAGGTTCCGCGGCCGCAACCTGCTGTTCGGCATCCTCGTCGCGACGCTGTTGTTGCCGGGTCCGGTACTGTTGATCCCGCAGTTCCTGATCTTCTTCAACCTCGGTTGGTACGGCACCTACCTGCCGCTCGTCGTGCCCTCGTTCCTGGGCAACGCCTTCTTCGTGTTCCTGCTGCGTCAGTACATGAGGACGATCCCGCGCGACCTGGACGAGGCCGCCCGTATCGACGGCGCCGGCCACTGGCAGATCTTCCGGCACGTGATCCTGCCGCTCACGGCGCCGGCGCTGACGGTCGTGGCGGTCTTCACCTTCCTGGGCACCTGGAACGACTTCTTCGGGCCGTTGCTCTACCTCGACGACCCGGACGATTTCACCGTCGCCATCGCGCTGGCGACCAAGGTGAGCCGCGTCGGCACCGAATGGAACCTGCTGATGGCCGCGAACCTGATCGCGGTCATCCCGCCACTCGTCGTCTACTTCCTCGCCCAGCGCCGCCTCATCGGGGGCATCGCCTCGGTCGGCATCCGCGGCTGACCCTCGCCGGTCGCCGGGAGTGTCTCACCGGGGCTTGACTTGAAGTGCGCTTGAACCGATAGCGTCCGCCGCGCAGGGCAGTGACCGCCCCGTACTGAGGGCAACCAAGCGAGGAGGCTCATGGCGCACGAGGTCCGGATCGGACTCCAGCTCCCGTCGTTCACCTGGCCAGGTGGCCCCGAGCGGATCGGTCCTACGCTCGCAGAGATCGGTGAAGCGGCCGAGGAGGCGGGCTTCGCCAGCCTGTGGGTGATGGACCACTTCTTCCAGTTGCCGGCAGACACTGGGTGGGGCGGCCCCGAGGAGCCGATGCTCGAGGCGTACACCACGCTCGGCTTCCTGGCCCGAGCCACGCAGCGGATCCGGCTCGGTGCGCTGGTCGGCGGGGTCCACTTCCGCCACCCGGGACTGCTCGTCAAGACGGCAACCACCCTGGACGTGCTGAGCGGCGGCCGCGCCTATTTCGGGATCGGTGCCGGCTGGTACGAGCGCGAGGCCGTGGGCCTGGGCGTGCCGTGGCCGGCCCGCCGCGAGCGATTCGAACAGCTGGAGGAGACCCTCCGCATCGCGCGGGCGATGTGGTCAGGCGACGCCGATCCGATCGAGGGCCGCCACTTCCGGTTGGCCGAGCCGATCGGCCGACCGGCACCGCTGTCGCGGCCGCATCCGCCGATCATCATCGGAGGCGGCGGCGAGCGGAAGACGCTCCGTCTGGTGGCGCAGTACGCCGATGCCTGCAACATCCTGGTCCCGGACCGCGGCGAGAGCCGAGCCAAGCTCGCGGTGCTCCAACGCCACTGCGAGGAGCTCGGGCGGCCCTACGACGAGATCGAGACCACCTCGCTCATCGAGGTCGACCTGCGGTCCGGCCGCCAAAGCGTGACCGAGGCCAGCGAAGCGATCGGGGCGCAGGTCGAGGAGGGCATCGAGCACGTGATCGTCAACATGCCCGATGCCCACGTCCCGGAGCGGCTGGCCGCGATGGGACGCGAGGTCATCCCACGGTTCGCGGGAGCAAGGCGTGGCGAACCAGCACGCGCGCCGGCCTGAGCCTGCCTGTTTCTGCCTGACGCCGGCGACGGGTCAGCGCAGCCGCTCGGTACAGGGGCCGGTGAAGCCGGCTGGCTTGCCGAACAGCGTCAGGCCGTTCACCCGCCCGTAGTTCGAGCGGTACGTCTCGCGGTGGATGACTTTGCCGTCCCGGTCGGTGACCGTCCGGGTGCGCCAGACCTGCATGCCGTTGACGGGGTACTCGAGCCGCACGGTCTGCCCGGCCCGGAGCTGCGTCGTGCAGGCACGCTCGTCCGTCGCGCGGCGGATGTTGCGGACGATGGGCTTCGAGATCGTCACCGTGCGGCCGTTCGGCTGACTCCACAGATCGAAGCGCACCTTGCCGTAGGAGTTGATGCCGCGGATCAGGATCGGGTAGGGCGTGTCGTTGGTGAAGCTGACCGTCTGGACCGCACCACCGCTGCTCTTGAAGACCGTCGCATCCAGACCGAGCGGGTAGCGGGTGATGTAGTAGTAGTGGTTGCGGCGAGCCCCCATGTCCAGACCGAGGCGCAGCGCAGCGTTGAAGATCGTCGTGGAGCACGAGCAGATGCCACCGGCAAGCGCGCCGGTGGGTTCGGTCCTGCCGTTGATGATCGCCGCCCCCTGGCCGTAGCCGGTTCGGCGGCTGACCTCGCCGACGACCTTCCAGAAGTCGAAGACCTTGCCCGGCGGCAGCAGGTAGCCATCGATCTTGGTCGTGGGGATGCTGATGTTCCGACCGAAGTAGTTCTTCTCGCCGACCGGGAACAGCGTCGTCCACCAAGAGACGCGCTTCATCTTCGGTGCGTCGACGCGCGCCTGCTCGGTGGTGTACTCGGGCTTCACTGGCGCCAGCGCGAG
Source organism: Chloroflexota bacterium (assembly GCA_013694835.1). GTDB lineage: Bacteria > Chloroflexota > Limnocylindria > Limnocylindrales > CSP1-4 > JACDBP01. The sequence continues at coordinate 1,944 of JACDBP010000335.1, read as the reverse complement.
GCTCACCGTCGGGGGAGGGCTGCCGGGCTTCAGGTCGCGGAGTGCCTTGTCGACCGCGGACGTGCTGGCGGCGACGTCCAGGGCCTCGCCGTCGGCACCGGGCACCGCGACGACCTTGCCGCCCTCGAACCTGAAGGTCGCGTTCCGGGCAGGCCTGGTCAGCTTCTTGGCGAATGGCTCGATGAGCGCCGGCACCTCGCTGGTGTCGATGGTCACCTCGAAGGAACCCGTGCTCGCGGTCGTGACGTCCACCCAGGAAGCGATCGTGGCAGCCGGGATCATGAGCGTTTCGCCGCCGGCGATCACGCGGACCGGCTTGGATCCGAGCGCGTTCGCGCCGATGGCGGCTGCCTCCGCCGCCTCGGTCGCGACGAGCGGCTGGAGCACCGTCGGCTGGATGGAGATGCTGACGTCGCCCGTGCCGGTCGACGTACCGGCGATCGCCTGCGAGGCGGCCAGGGCGGCGGACTCCTCATCGACGTCAAGACCGGTGCGCGACGGCGTAGCCACGAAGGCCGCCCCGTTCCGCTGGACCGTGGCGTCGACGGGCGTCGTTTCGACCGAGGTCGCAGCTGCCCGGACCGTTCGGTCCAGGGCGGCCTGGTCGTAACGCATGCCGATGGCGAGCTCTGCGCCATTGCTCAGGCTGCCGAGCTGCTCGCGGACCTGGTCGCCGAGCGAACCTGCGCGACCGATGGTGTACGCCTGGTCCAGCACGGGCGCAAGGTCGTAGTCGCGGCCGAGCTCCGCGTAGCTGATCTGCTGGCTGCTGCTCCCGATGGTGATGGTCAGCGATCCTGCATCCAGCCGCGGCAGCTGCTCGCGGAGGCGGGCCTCAGCCGCTGTTCGATCGAGCCCACCGACGGCGACGCCGGCCACGGTCACGCCGGGCATCAGCTTGCCCTCGTGGATCCGCGCGTAGCCGAGCACGAACGCGGCCGCGAACGCCAGGCCCGCCACGAGCGTCACCAGGAACGCCACGAACAGGCGCGCGAAGGCACTGCCACGTTCGCGCGGGAACGCCTCGTACCTCGGGGAAGTGTCGCTGATCGAGCTCACGAGGAACGCATCCTATCAAGCGCTACGGGCGAGAGGCCATGGCTGGATGGTCCGGGGTGCGTGACCGTCAGGCACCGCGCCGGATGACCACCACGCGTCGTTCCGGCTCCTCGCCGATCGACTGCGTGGCGACGTCGGCGTTGTTGCGCAGTGCCAGGTGGATCCAGCGGCGTTCCAGGGCCGGCATCGGCTCCAGCTGGAGCATCTTGCCGGTCTCGATGACCCGCTGGGCGGCTCGCATCGCCAGCTCCTGGAGCTGACGTTCCCGTCGGCCGCGGTAATCCTCGACATCGACCAGGACGCGCGTCCAGCTGCCCATCTTCCGCGACAGCATCAGGTTGACAAGGTGCTGCAGCGCGGAGAGGCGCTCGCCCTTGCGCCCGATCAGGGCACCGAGCGCTTCCTTCTCCTCGCCTTCGCCCGAGACATCGAGCTTGGAGGTCTCGCCGGCGATGACGTTCACGGTCACCTGGAACCCCATCAGGGCGAGCAGTCGTTCGAGGATCTCGCGACCCGCTTCGAGCGCCTCGGGAGAGGCCTCCGCGGCCTGGATCTCCTCGCGCTCCACGGACAGCGAGGCCCGAGCAGCGGTCACCTCGGCCTGCTCGCGCTGGCTCAACACGGAGCTGTTGCCGCGCCGATCGCCAGAGCGACCACGGTCGCGCTCGGGACCGCGGTCGCCGCGGTCCGGGCGGGGCCCTCGGTCGCCGCGATCCCCGCGCTGCGGGCGGGGTTCGGGCAACGGGGCTCCGGCGACGGGCAGCATGCCCTCGTCGAACGGGGTCGAGCCTGCGCCGTATCCCGCAGGCAGCGCGTCGCGCTCGGCCTGGGCGGGCTCGGCCGCCCGGTCAGGCTGCATCGGACGATCATCGCGCGGTCCTCGGT
>JACDBP010000326.1 GCA_013694835.1 Chloroflexota bacterium | reverse complement strand
CGCCCGACCGGTACGGCCCGATCTTCGACCCATCTCGTGGCGAGCGCGTGGTGGATCAGGATTCGATCCGGCTGGCCCGCGCCTACCTCCGCGACCGCTTTCCCGACCTCGCGGACAAGCCGGTGGTGGAGACGCGAGTCTGCCAATACGAGTCCACACCGGACGGCCACTTCCTGCTGACCAGGCATCCGGCGTACGACAACGTTTGGCTCGCGGGTGGCGGCTCGGGGCACGGCTTCAAGCACGGACCGCGCATCGGCGAGTACCTGGTGGCTCGGCTCGACGGTGCCGCTCTGGGCGACCAGGACGGGCCGGGGGAGGCACGCTTCGAGCTGGGCGATCGGAACTCGCCGACCGCCGTACGGGCCGCAGGTGACGACATGGCATTCACCTGGGAACTGTTCTGACGCGAAGCCTCTACTCGTTGACCGGGATCGGTCCATCCGGCAGCTCGACGACCAACAGCCCATCCTCGACGTCGACGCGATAGCGCGCGAGCGGCAGCTCCGCCGGCGGGTCGAGTGCCTCGCCGGTTTCCAGGTCGAACCGCGACAGGTGCAGCGCGCAGGTGATGGAGTCGCCGGTCAGGAATCCCTTGTCGAGCTCGAAGTACTCGTGCGAACAGATGCCCTGCATCGCGTAGAACCGATCGTCGAGCGCGACGATCAGGATGTCCACGCCGTCGACCTGGACCATCTTCATCGTTCCCTGGGGAAGCTCATCGACCGCTGCGACGGGGACGCGGCGCATCCTGGGAGGCTCGAAGGGACGCTCCAGGGAGGAGCTCAGGCCGCTTCGGCGGTGACGAGCGGCGCCCACTTGCGGTCGAGCAGCGTGCGGAGTCGGTCCTGCGCCTCCGGCAGCGGGATGCGGGCAACGACCGGCTCCAGAAAGCCGAGCACGATGAAGCGTCGCGCAGTGTCCCGATCGAGCCCACGGCTCTGGAGGTAGAACAGCTGGGCCTCGTCGATCGGCGCGACCGAGCTGGCGTGGCTGGCCCGCCGCACGTTCGGCTGATCGATCTCGAGGGATGGGATGGCCACCGAACGGGCGCGCTTCGCGAGCAGCATCGCGAACTCGCCGAGGAACGAGTCCGTGCCGCGGGCGCTCTTCCGGATCTCGATGAGGCCCTTGAAGTAGCCGCGAGCGCGATCGAGGAAGACGCCCTTGGACAGCAGATCACCGGTGGTGTCCTCGCCGATGTGGCGGGTGTAGCTGGTCAGATCGAAGAGCTGGCTGCCGGATCCGAAGCCGATCTCCGCCTGGTGCACGGTGGCGCCGCGGCCGAGCAGCACGTTGTCGATGCGGCTCTTCTGGAGCTGCGCACCGACGCTTGCCAGCGCCCAGCGCAGGGAGGAGCCCTCCTCGAGCGTCGCGTGCCGGTTCACGAACATCACCGTCGACTGGCCGAAGTCCTGCAGCCCGGCGACATCGAGCCTCGCGCCGGGCGCGAGCCGCACCTCGAGGGTGCCCCACCAGAGGGACTGGCCCGCCGCGGCCAGGTCGGTCGCGTCCTGTTCTTCCAGGACGGTGGCAGTGGCGCCCTCGTCCAGCACGACCAACGTCCGGCTGACGAGCCCGCGGCCGGCCCGCCCGGCCCCCCAGCGCACGACGATGGGCGCTTCGACCTGCACGCCGGCCGGCACGTAGACGAACGCCCCCATCGTCCACAGGCCACGGGCGAGCTGCGCGATGCGGTCGTTGGGGGGCAGCGACGGCGCGTTGGCGAGGTACCGCTCCAGCAACACCGGCCGTGAGCGGAGCACCTCGGCGAACGTGTCGACGATGACCCCGGCCTCGCGAAGCCGTGGAGCGAGTGCCCGCGCGACGACCCGATCCTCCTGCACCTGGAGCAGACCCGCGGCGCCGGGTGGGAGCTCGGCCGAGATCGCCGTAGCATCACCGGTCTGGACGTACGGCTCCAGGTCCGCCAGCCTAGCCGCCGCCCGCAGGTCGACGTAGCTCGTGAAGAGCATGTTCGATTCGATCGGCAGGCTGGCTGCCAGGCCCAGTCCGTCCAGGCGGTCCGCCAGCAGCCAGCTCGGTTCGCCAGCCCCGATGGCGATCCGGCGGGCGTGCTCCTCGGTGGTCCAGGGCAGGGTGAGCACGTCACTCACCTCCGCAGCACGCCCTCCGCCACTGCTGCGCGGCCAACGCGAGCCCTCCGCCATGGCCGGCCGGCTCGCGCCGTCCTTGCGGGCTCACCTCCGCAGCCGCCCTTCGGGGGCGCTGCTACGCGGCCATCGCGTGCCCCCTGCCGTTCCGGCGGCCGGCTCGCGCCGTCCTTGCGGGCTCACCCGAGCGCACCCTCCATCTCCAGCTTCACCAGCCGGTTGAACTCGATGGCGTACTCCATCGGCAGCTCCTTGGTGAAGACCTCCAGGAAACCCTGGACGATGAGGTTCTGTGCCTCGTTCTCCGAGAGTCCGCGGCTCATCAGGTAGAACACCTGGTCCTGGCTGATCCTGCCGACGGTCGCCTCGTGGCTCATCGAGGTGTCGTCTTCCTGGATATCGATGTAGGGGTACGTGTCCGAGCGGCTCTCGTCGTCGAGCATCAGCGCATCGCAGCGCACGCTGGCGACGACGTTCGTGGCGCCCGGCGCGACCTTGAGGTGACCGCGGTAGGTGGCGCGCCCGCCGTCCTTGGAGACGGACTTGGAGACGATGCGGCTCCGGGTGTCCGGTGCCAGGTGGACGGCCTTGGCCCCCGTGTCCTGGTGCTGACCGCGACCCGCCACCGCGACCGAGATGATGTCCGCCGATGCGCCACGGCCGCGCAGGTAGATGCTGGGGTACTTCATCGTGAGGCGGGAGCCGGTGTTCGCGTCGATCCACTCGACCGTGGCGTTCTCGTGGGCGTGGGCACGCTTGGTCACGAGGTTGTAGACGTCATTCGACCAGTTCTGGATGGTCGTGTAGCGGACCTTGGACCCCGGCAGCGCGACGACCTCGACGACGGCCGAATGGAGGGAGTCGGTCGCGTAGACCGGCGCGGTGCAGCCCTCGATGTAATGGACCTTGGCGCCTTCCTCGACCACGATGAGCGTCCGCTCGAACTGACCAGTGTTCTCGCCGTTGATTCGGAAGTACGCCTGCAACGGCAGCGGCACCTCGACGCCCTTGGGCACGTACACGAACGAGCCACCCGACCAGACCGCCGAGTTGAGCGCGGCGAACTTGTTGTCCTCCGGCGGGACCACCGTGCCGAAATGACGCCTGAAGATCTCCGGATGCTCCACCAGCGCCTGGTCGGTGCCCATGAACACGACGCCGATCTTGGTCAGCTCCTCGCGGACCGAGTGGTAGACGACCTCCGAGTCGTACTGGGCGCCGACACCGGACAGGAACTTGCGCTCAGCCTCGGGGATGCCCAGACGCTCGAAGGTCTGCTTGATCTTCTCCGGAACGTCGTCCCACGACTTCTCTTCCCGCTCGGAGGGCTTGCGGTAGTAGACGATCCGGTCGAAGTCGATCTTGCCGAGATCGCCGCCCCAGGCAGGCATCGGCCGCTTCAAGAAGTGGTCGTAGGCACGAAGGCGGAACTCGAGCATCCACTCGGGTTCGTTCTTGAGCGCGCTGATCTCCTCGACGGTCGCACGCGTGAGGCCACGCTTGGTCTCCGTGAGGTAGACGATCTCGTCCTTGAAGTCGAACCGTGAGCGGTCGTTGGCGACCATCTCGCGCTGGGTGAGGGTCATCGAGTCTCCTGCCGGCGCTCCGGCGGCGGGTCGTGTGGAGGATGGCTTCGGGGGCTGTCTAATCCTGACCTACATTATCGGGATTGACGGTCGAACCGTCAACGGGCGTCTCGGTGCGATCCAACGCACGGAGGAAGGCCCGCTGCACCTCGGCGCCTCGAAGGACGAACGTGACGAGCTCGACCGTCGTCGGACCGGCAAGATGCATGAGGACGGTCTCGAGCGCGATCGCCGCGGCTTCCGCGAGCGGGAAGCCGAAGATCCCGCAGCTGATGGCCGGGAAGGCCACGCTGCGTGCCCCGACCTCGTCGGCGAGGGCCAGCGACGCTCGGTAGGCCGATGCCAACAGCGCAGCCTCCTTGCGCTCCCCGCCGCGCCACGCAGGCCCGACGGCATGGATCACCCAGCGGGCTGCCAACCCGTGGGCGCCGGTGATGACCGCCGTCCCGGTCGGCGTCGACGCGTACCGGTCGCGCAGCTCGGCGATCAGACCCGGGCCGGCAGCGTGATGGATCGCGCCGTCCACACCGCCGCCCCCGCGGAGCCCGGAGTTGGCGGCGTTGACGATGACATCCGCCACGATGGTGGTGATGTCCCCACCACGCAGCTCGAGGCGTCGCGTGCCCACGAGCGCCGATCCCAGCACGTCCACGTTCCGGATGCTAGGTGCCCGGGCTCGCCGTCGCATCGGACTGGCGAGGGGCAGGCAGCCCGTCGATCTCCTGGCCCGGCTCGAAGCGCACTTCCTCCCCGGCCCGCATGATCGTCACCCCGCCGGCGCCGAGCGCCAGCCAGCGACCGTCGACCCAGATCGCCGCCGACCGCTCGTCGATGCCCAGCAGCGTCGCGCCGGCGAGACCCGATGGGCCCTGCGTGGACGGCAGCCAGCGATGGCCGAAGGTCTCGAAGTGGGGGATGACGGCCACGCCACGCACGAGTCCCAGAGCCGGACGCGGCTGCCGGTCTGCGTCGCCGGGCACCCGGCCCCGGATCAGGGTCCATTCGGCGAGCGCCATCGCGCCGGCCGACGAGCCGGCGAGTGCAGCACCGCCGCGCCAAGCTTCGACGATCGCGGACCACGTCGAAGTCCCTGCGAGCACCTTCGGGACCACGCCAGGGTCGCCGCCACAGAGATAGAACAGGGCGCCGCTCGCCGCCCGAGCCGCGGTCACCGCCGACGCGGCCTGGATCCGCGTGCGCACGGGCAACTCTTCCACGGTGAGGCCGAGGCCGTCGAACCAACGCCTGGCGGTCGCGACCGCGGCATCG
>JACDBP010000311.1 GCA_013694835.1 Chloroflexota bacterium | reverse complement strand
AGGAACGCGGTGGTGGTCTTGCCGTCGGTGCCGGTGACGCCGACGACGCCGAGCCGGCGGCTGGGGTAGCCGTTGAACCAGCCTGCCGCGAGCGCCAGGGCCGGTCGCGACGAGGGCACCAGGATCTGGGGGATCCGGAGTCCCGGCGTGGCCCGCTCGGCGACGATCGCGACGGCCCCGGAGCGGGCTGCCGCCGGCACGAACTCATGGCCGTCGAGGTGGAGTCCGTCGATGGCCACGAACAACGCTCCAGCCCGCACCTGGCGAGAGTCCATCGTCACGTCGGCGATCTCCAGCTCCGACGGCGGCCGCGAGCCCCCCGGCAACAGCGTCCGCAGCAGTCCGCGGCTCTCCAGCGTCCGGATCAGGTCGCCCAGCGGCGGGGGACGGGATCGATGGCGTGGCCCGGGCCGAGCGGTGGGGTGCGCGTGCCTAGCACTGGGTCGCTCCATCTCGGATGACACGGCTCGTCAGGCGCTGCCCGTGCCGGTCGGCGCGTCGGCGCCGTTCTCGCGGATCCCGGCCAGCCGTCGACGGAAGCGACGAGCGAGGTGCATCGCGGTCCGCAGCGGCGGCAATCGAACCAGGTCCCACGCTCCGACGTAGTGGATCTCGCGTCCGCCGAAGCCGGCCTTGAACTGGGCGATCCCCGGGTTCACCAGGCCCCACATGTCATAGCTCCAGGCGCCAGCCTCGCGCGACGAGCGGATGGCTTCCCACTTCACAAGGTAGTTCGCCCGCGCTGCGGCCCCTGCCGGGGTCATGCCACCGTACGGCTCCACGACCCGCCCACCGCAGCGGATCAGCATCAGCGTTGCGCCGGCCGATCCGTCCGGAAGCCGCGCGATGAGCAGACGAGCCCGGCCTGTCGCCGCGAACAGCTCGAAGATACGACGGTAGGAGGCGAGCGTCCGATAGGCGAAACCCGCGCGCTCCGCCGTCTCCACCAGCACGGCATGGAACTCCTCGAGGTCGCTGACACCTCCTTCGACGACGACCACGCCGGCGCGTCGCGCCTTCTGGACGTACTGGCGCCACTTCGAGCGCAGGTCGCCCCACAGCTCGTCCTCCGGCCGCCGCAGGTCGAGGATCCGCGTCGATTCGGGATCGATCCAGGTCTTGGCCGGCCGCCAGCCCGCTGCCCCAAAGGCTGCCGCGACCGAGGGGTCCTCGATCTCCGGGTCGACGGTCACGTGGCTCAGCCGCTCTCGGGTCGTGAGGCGTCGTACCTCACGCGTGAAAGCGCGCACGCTGGGCTCGTCCCAGCGCGTGGCGACCGGGCCGCGGGCCGCGAACCCCACCCCGAACGGGGTCGGCCCGAGCCCGTGGATGAGCACCTGCGCGCCGATCGGCCCAGAGCCCCCGTCCGCGACCACCCGGCATGCGCGCCAGCCGTTGTCGCGCTTGATCGTCGCCCATGCCGAGAGCTGCGGGTAGCTCGCGACCCCCGACGACTCGACGAAGAGATCCCACGCGACGTCGTCGCCACGCAACGTGTCGAGGCTGAGCGACCCGGGCGCTTCCTCGGTCCCCGACGCCGTGTCGGTCGTTCTTTCCGCGATGGCGGTCACCCATCCTCCCCTGCTGCGCCGCCTGCACGCCCGCTGCCCGGGAATGCGCCGCGGCGTCGTACCAGACGGTACACCGCACGAGCTCCGCGCCCGGCCCGATGGACCCATGGCCGGATGACCAGCTGGTGGGCGGCCGTCGATTCGACCCACTCCGCCCCGAACGAACGCTTGTGCTCGAGCAGCCCCCAGAGCGGCTCTCCCCGGGCCGGCAGGCGTCGTGCGCCGGGCACGTCGACGCCGCCCAGGTCGATGAACGGCGCTCCTGCCGCGAGCGCCTCCCGGATCGCCGTCCAACGCAGCAGGTGCATCGTGCCCGGCAGGGCGTCGCGGAGGCTCGCGTCGTCGGCCGAGTAGGCGGTCGCGAGGTGACCGCCATGGAGGTAGACCACGAGCCCGCCCAGCAACCGGCCATCGTTCAGGGCGACCCACGCGCGCGCCTGGGCGGCGCCCATCGCGCGACGCCACCAGCGTGCCGTGGCGCTCATGCTGCCGATGTAGAAGTCCTTCCGTTCGGCGGTCCGAAGGAGCAGCTCGCCGAAGGCGTCGAAATGCTCGCCGGTACGGTCCTCCACGACGCGCGTCCCGGCCTTCTCGGCGGCGCGGATCCGCTGCCGGGTCTGTTTGGCGACACCCTTCAGGACCATCTCCTCGGTCACCTCCGGCGCGAAGCGCAGCAGGAGCCGATGGCGCGAGGCCTGGACCTCTTCGGTCGGCCGGAAGCCGTGGCGCCGGATGAGCGGCTCGTAGCCCTTGCCGGCTTCCAGCTCCGGATCCACCACGAGCTGCGTTCCGCCTCGGGCCCGGACCCAGTCGGCGAGCGCCACCGCCCGCGCAGCGACGGCAGCCGGCGCATCTCCGGCAGCGATCGGGCCCCGCGGGGCGTAGGCGAGGAAGCCCGGCATCGGCGGTTGTCGGACGGTCAGGACCAGCGCCGCCCGATCGTCGGAGAAGCGCAGGAACCAGGGGCGCCAACCCTGCTCCGCGCGGTGGTCCGCCCAGTTCGCGCCCTGCAGGACGTGTCCGCCCGGCGGCTCCACGGTCAGGGTGTCCCAGTCGGACGGCGCCTTGGCCGAGGCATCGCGCACTCGCACGGTCACGAGCCGCGGAACCGGCGCGGCAGCATCGAGCGCGCCAGTGACACGAGCTGTGGCAGTTCAGGGATGCGCAGGAGCCAGCTGTACCCGACGTAGATCGCGATCGCCGCGATGAGTGCCAGCGTCGACTGCCCGAACACGAGCAGCTTGATCGGGTCCAGGCCGACGAAGGGATCGGTGACGCGTACCACCCCGACCGCGCCGAGCGCCGCAAGCGCCGCTCCGATGAAGAACTCGACCATCGCCCGGCCGAGCGACTCGAGGTGGATGCCGGGTGTCCGTTGCCAGAGCAGCACCACCAGGATCCCCGCCTCCACCCAGGCGCCCGCGGCGATGCCGAGTGCCAGGCCCGAGAGGCCAAGGGTGCCCACGGTCGCCACCGAGACGACCACGTTGACAACGACGGAGATGATCGCCGCCGTGACCGGCGTTCGGGTGTCCTGGGCGCTGTAGAACGCCCGCGCCAGGATGACGATCATCGAATGGCCCGCAAGGCCGACCAGGAAGTACAGCAGCGTGTTGGCCGTGAGGTCGATGGCACGCTCGTCGAAGCGTCCGTAGTCGAACAGCAGCGTCACCACCTGCCGCCGCAGGACCATCCCCACCGCGGTCAGGAACAGCATCACGTACAGCAGCAGCCGGAGGGAGCGCAGGACGATCTGCGCGAACTCCTGCGTGGCACCAGACGCGATGGCCCGCGACATCGACGGCAGCAGGATCACCCCGAGCGGCAGTCCGATGACCCCGAGCGGGATCTGGAGCACGGTGAAGGCCACGTTGTAGGCGACGATGGAGCCCGTGCCGAGGGCCGAGGCGAGCGTCGTGTTCAGCAGGAATGTGATCTGGGTCGTGCCGAGCCCGAGCGCCCGCGGCGCCATCAGCAGCAGCGATCGCCTGGCCGCCTGGTCGCCCAGGTCGAGCTGGAAGTCATACCGAAAGCCGCCCCGCCGAAGCAGTGTCGGCAGCTGGACCAGCAGGTGCGCCAGCGAACCGACGACCACACCGAGTGCCAGTGCCTCGACGCCCATGATGGGAGCCAGGAAGACGGCCGCAAGGATGATCGCCAGGTTGTAGAGCAGCGGCGCCAGCGCCGAGGCGCCGAATCGCCCCTGCGTGTTGAGCACCGACGTTGCGACCGCACCGAGCGCCAGGAGGACCGGGCTCAGCAGCATGATCCGCGTCAGCCGGATGGTCAGCTCGGTCTGGACGAGGTCGAAGCCGGGCGTGAAGAGCGGGATGATGACCGGTGCGAAGACGGCAACCACGAGCGCCAGGACCAGCAGCGCCAGCAGCATCAGGTTGATGACCGTGGACACGACCCGCCAGGCGCGCGCCTCCTCGTCGTTGCCCAGCAACTGTGACAGGACGGGGATGAGCGCCGAGCTCAAGGCCCCCGCTGCGACCAGCTGGAAGATGAGGTCGGGGATCCGGAACGCGGCGAAGTAGGCGTCGAGGTCGCCCTCGGCGCCGAAGCTGGTGCTGATGACGACCAGCCGCAGCCAGCCGAGGACGCGCGAGAGGAAGAAGGCGACCGTGACGATCAGCCCGGCGCGCGCGAGGGTCCGCGCGGTCACCGGCTGGCGTCGTCCGATGCGCCCGAGCGCGGGTGGGCGGCGCGATAGGCCGAGCGGAGGCGGCCGGGCGAGACGTGGGTGTAGATCTGCGTCGTGGCGAGGCTGGTGTGACCCAACAGGTCCTGGACCACGCGGAGGTCGGCACCGCCTTCCAGCAGATGGCTCGCGAACGAGTGCCGCAGCGTGTGCGGGGAAACGCCATCGGGAAGGCCAGCGAGCCGGACCAGGCGCTCCACGCGGTAGCGCAGCGCCCGCACGCCCAACGGCCCGCCCCGTGCACCGAGGAAGATCACGCCGCTGTCCGCCGTGGCTGCGTCGCGGGCGCGCAGTGCCGGGCGACCGGTGGCGAGGTACTCGGCCAGGGCGTCCTGGGCGGGCCGCCCGAGGAGCCCCACCCGTTCCTTGCGGCCCTTGCCGAGCACCCGCAATTCGCCGCGGCGCAGGTCCAGGTCAGCCACGCGCGCGCTCGCCAGCTCGCTGATCCGGAGGCCCGCGGCGTAGGCCGTCTCGAGCAGTGCCCGGTCGCGGAGGGTGATCGCACCATCGCGCGACGCGGCTTCGACGACGTCGAGCATCCGCTCGACCTCGTCCACCTCCAGCACCTGCGGCAGGCGTCGCGGCTGCCGGGGCGTGGCAACGG
>JACDBP010000299.1 GCA_013694835.1 Chloroflexota bacterium | reverse complement strand
GCCGAAGCCGCCGGTAGGGCCGACGTGGCGCTCGAGGCGCGAGAATCGCTGCGGCTGGGCCGCCTGTTGCTGGACGACCCGCAACGGGTCACGCTCGCGTGACCATGGCGACGCTCCGGTGACGATGCGCATCCGCCGGGTCCGTCTGCGCAACGTGAAGCGGCACGCCGACCTTGACCTTCGGCTTTCGTCCGGCGTGACCATCGTGCGCGGGCCCAACGAGGCCGGCAAGTCCACCATCCAGCAGGCACTCGAGCTGGTGCTGTTCCGGCGCGTCACCTCCAGCGCCCAGGACATGGGTAGCCTGCGTCGCTGGGGCATGGCCGGCGTGGACCCGACCGTCGAGCTCGAGTTCGACGATGAAGCCGGCGGCGGCCGGCTGCGCAAGGTGTTCGCGGGCGCCAAGGGGACGGTCGAGCTGACGATCGGCGGCACGACCGTGACCGATCCGGGAGCGGTCGACCTGAAGCTCGCGGAGCTGACCGGTGTCGCGTCGGAGAAGTTCTTCCGCTCCACCGCCAGCATCCGCCAGCAGGAGCTGGACGAGCTGGACAAGGACGAGGGCGCCCTGCGCGATCGGCTCCAGCAGTCGATGAGCGGTGCCGACACAGGCACCTGGGCGGCACGGCGGAAGCTGGAGGAGGCGCTGCGGAAGTACCGCAGCGAGGGCGCCCGGAACCCGGGGGCCCTGAAGTCGACCCGCGACCGGATCGTCCAGCTGGCGCGCGCCGCGGCCGACGGCGAGGCCGGGCTGGTGCGCCTGGAACACGACCGCCAGGCGATGTCGTTGGCGCGGGACCGACGCGCGACGCTGGAGGCGGTGCTCGCGGAGGAGCGGCGGCTGCTGACGCTGAGCGAGCGCGCCGTGCAGATCGGATCGAAGCTCCAGGACGCGGCCGCTCGGTATGCCAGGTATCGGCGAGCCGCCGAGATCCGCGACTCGCTCGATTCCCAGGAACGCTCGCACCCGTCCCCGACCGCCCTGCCGGGGCTGCGAAGCGCCGTCGAGGCGATCCGCCAGCAGCAGTACGCGATCTCGGAGCTGCGCGCGGGGCTCGCCAGCGAGCAGGATCTCTCGGAGCGCGTTGTCGCGATCCCGCCGCCTGGCTCGACGTTCCTGCTGCCGTTCGGCGCGGCGCTGTTGGCCGCCGGGCTGATGACCATGGTCGGCGGTGTCGTCGCGGGTGCATCGGTCGTGATCGTTGTGGCGGGACTCGTCCTCGCGGCGGCCGGCGCCGTCTGCCTGTATGTCGCTCGGAGTCGTCGGCGAGCCCTCTCGGCCCTGCGCACGCAGCAGACCCTGCGCGATGGGGACCTCGCCCACCGGCTGCAGGGGCGGACCGAGCGTGCCCGCGAGCTGCATGAGGCCGAGCTCGTGCGCGACCGGCTGTTGGCCGGCGCGGAGATGCCGGACCTGGCAAGCGCCGAAGCGATGCTAGAGGCGGAGGCGGCCCACGTCGCGGCGAGCGAGCAGCTCCAGGCGGAGTATCGGGGCCTACTGGGGGACGATGCCGGGGCCGAGGAGATCGCCGTGCTGCGCGATCGTTTCGCTGCGGAGACGGACGAGATGCGGCACGCCCTGGCGGGCATGGGGGAGATGGGCGAGGCCCCGCAGCGCAGCCTGCAGCGCCACGCGGCGGGGGTGGCGGAGCTCCAGGCCCAGCGGGAGCGGGCCGTCGACGAGGAGTCGCGGGCGGGTGCCCGGGTCGAGCAGAACGGCATCGACGCGGAGGAGGTGGCGGCGACCGTCGAGGCCCTCGAGGCTGCTCGCGCGGACCTCGCCGTCATCGAACGCCGCGTGCGGATCTACCAGCAGACACTCGACGCACTCGACGCGGCGGAGCGAGCCACGATGAAGAAGGCGGCTCGGTACCTGGAAGAGGGCATGGGCGAGGACGTGGCGCGCATCACCGGCGGCCGCTACCGGCGGATCCAGGTCGACGAGAACGAGCTCACCTTGAAGGTCTGGGCACCCGAGCGCGACGACTGGGTGGACGTGCGGAGCCTGTCCCAGGGCACGCTCGACCAGTTCTACCTCGCGGCGCGGCTGGCACTGGTGCGCCAGGTCACGCAGTCGAAGAACCCGCCGCTGATCTTCGACGACCCGTTCATCACGTTCGACGACACGCGAGCCCGGCAGGCGCTCGGCCTGCTCAAGGTGATGGCCGCGTACCACCAGGTCATCTACTTCACCTGCTCCAGCCGCTACGACCAGGTGGCCGATCTCGTCGTGGAGCTGCCGGGGCCGGGCATGGAGGTCCCGACCGTGACGACCGAGCGGCCGGTCACCCCCGTGATGGCGACGGCGCCACCCAGGGCCCAGGTTCCGCCGGCTGCTGCGGCGGTCTCCCGCCGGGGCGCGGCGGCGACAGCACCGGGCCAGATGTCGCTCCTGGGGCCGGAAACGGCGCTCGAACCGGCCAGGTCGCGCGAGCCCGAAACGGTCGAATCCTGAACTTCGGCGCGGTCCTGTTCGGCCTGGCGTCTGCCCTCGCCTGGGGAGTGGGCGACTTCGCGGGAAGCATCGCCAGCCGCCGGAGCCTCGTCATCACCACGCTGGCGGCGGTCCAGTGGATCGGCCTGACGCTCGTTCTCGTGACCGCCTTGCTCAGTCGTGAAACGTTCCCGCCCGCCGAGGTCCTGGCGTGGGGCGCGGTCGCCGGAGCGAGCGGCTGCCTCGGCCTGGCGCTCTTCTTCAGCGCGATGG
>JACDBP010000294.1 GCA_013694835.1 Chloroflexota bacterium | reverse complement strand
CACTGCACGGCCGCCAGATCACGTTCGAAGGCTCTCGCGATGGCCGCCTCCAGGTGACCCTCGCGCAGCCCGATCCGCAGCTCGCCGGAGAGGATCTTCGCGACATACGCGGCCGTACCAGCGTCGCATCGAGCCAGCAGGTCCCGCAGGATCGCGCTCTTGGCCGCGGGACCCCGCGCCTCGGCGATGGCCGCGAATGCACCCGCGGCGTCCAGCAACGACGGCGGCTCCCCGGCTGGTTCATGACCACCGCCGGCGAGCAGCAACCCCACCGCCGATCCCAGGTCGGACGTCTGGTCATACGCCGCGCTCATCGTCCCGGCGCCCGGACGCGCCAGGTCCATCGCCGCGCCACTGATGGCGGACCAGCCGAGGCCCGTGGTGCGAGCATCGCGCTCGGGGAATGCGCGGCCGGACAGGAACACCACCGCCACGGGCAGCTCCTCAGGCGCGAGGGTCCGGAGGTACTCTGCCAGGCGCGCGACCTTCTCCGACGTGCGCGTCGTAGCACCAACATCCGCGGCCACGTCCGTCCAACGGCGCATCCGCGCGATGGTAGCCTCGAATCGCCCGGCGGCAAGGAATCGCCCGGCGGAAGATCTCGCACCGTTGCCGCAACGTCAGATGCGACGGAGCCCGGTGTAGCATCACGACCCATGGCCATTCCCGAACGCGACAACTGGCAGCCACCGTTGATCGAAGGTCGCGGGGTCGTGCTTCGGCGCCACCGGCCCGAGAACCTCGAGGCCGTCGTGCGCTGGTATCACGACCCCGAGCTGGCCAGGCTGACGCGGTATCAGACCCGCCCGATGACGCGCGAGGAGGTGGAGCGCTTCTTCCACGCCCGGCTGCTCTCCCCGGAGTCCGTGGCGTACGCCATCCACGAACGCGGCACGGACCGCCTGATCGGGGTCACGACGTTCAGCTCGCTCGACGGCGACAACGGCTCAGCGCTGTTCCACATCACGATCGGCGAGCCGGATGCGTGGGGCCGCGGCTTCGGGACCGAGGCGACCGAGCTGATGCTTCAGCACGCTTTCGAGCGCCTGGGACTGCACCGGATCGGCCTCAGCGTGTTCGAGTTCAACGAGCGGGCGATCCGGGCCTACGAGAAGGCCGGCTTCGTGATCGAGGGACGGCTCCGTGAGGCGATCCTCCGTGACGGTCGCTACTGGGACGAGGTGCAGATGGGCGCCCTCGCCACCGATTGGCTCCGCCAGCGGCGTGAGCGCCTCGTCCAAGTGGCCGCCGAGACGAACCCCGGGCGCCAGCCGGTGGCGGTCGGGTTCCGGGTCAGCTGACGCGGATGGATCCCCAGACCCGGGCCGCGCGAGACGCCGGCCCACCGGTGCCGGAAGCGGGTACCCAGGGCGATTCCGCCGCAACCGCGAAGGCCGAGTTCCGGGCGCTCATCGCGGAAAAGGGCCACGCCGTCGATGTCGCGCGCCGGGCGGTGGAGCGGCTGGAGCGGGCATTCGACGACGGTGACATCGAGCGGACCCCGTTCATCGACCAGGCGGTCCGGGACCTGCAGCAGGCGGTCGAGCACGACGACGGCCAGAAGCTCGGTGGAAAGAGTGCCGAGGCCTCCCGCTTCATCCTCAAGGCGATCGACCGGATGCTCGACGGCGCTTGACCGGCGCTCAGGCGCAGGGCTGGAACATCTTCGGACCGTCGTGCCGACGGAGCCCCAGGATCAGCCCGGACGACGTCCTGAAGAGTGCATGATCCGGGTCCACCAGCGTCATCGACCCTGACCCCGCGTTGATCAGCTCCCCGACCTGCTCCTCGGTCGCCTCCGCGTCCCGTCCGTTCTGGGCGCCGAGCACGTCCCACAGGCTGCCGTCGAAATCGATCGGTGAGCCGACACCGCAATGCTGCAGCTGATACGGATACAGCTTGCCGAGCTCAGCCGTCCGTGCCGTTTCGGCCGCCAGCCTGGGCCTGCCGCCCGCCGGCACCACGCCGGGGGGGAGCGGAAAGAGCCTGGGGAGGATGGCACCCTCACTCGGCACCGCGGACCCGGTACCCGGTGACGTAGGCCCCGCGCTGACGGTGGCTGTCGTGCCAGGCGACGTGGGCGGCGCGGAACGCGGGGTCGGGGAGGGCGGCGGCGGCGCGGCACAGGCGGTGAGCAATGCCGAGACGACGACGAGCAGGGTCGCTGCCTTGGGTCGCCGTCGGTCGGGCATGTCGCCCCGACGCACGAGGCCCGCAGTCGGTTTCATGGTGCCGTCATCGAGCGAACGGGTGCGCTGCGTACACTGCTCGTGACCAGATCCTCGGAAAGGAAGCTTGCTCGTGCTCGACCGTCTATTCCGCCCGAAGCTCTCCGAGGATGACAAAGAGCGGGTACCACCGGGGCAGTATGTCACCGAGAAGTGGCCGGTCCTTCACTACGGCTCCGTGCCACGGGTGGACCTCGCGACGTGGGACTTCAAGGTGTGGGGGGAGGTGGAGAGCCCTTACACATTCGACTGGGCCGGGTTCCAGCAGATGCCCCGCGCCTCCATCCACACGGACATCCACTGCGTGACGCGCTGGAGTCGGCTGGACATGGACTTCGAAGGCGTGCCGATCCGACACATCCTGGAACGCGCTGGACTCAGGGACACGGCTCGCTTCGTCGTTTCGCACGCCGAGCAGGGCTACACCGCGAACCTGCCTCTGGAGATCCTCGACGACGAGGACGTCCTGCTGGCCGACAAGGCGGACGGTGAGCCCCTGGCCCCCGAGCATGGCTACCCTCTGCGGCTTGTCGTGCCGAAGCGCTACTTCTGGAAAAGCTCCAAGTGGATCCGCGGCCTGCAGTTCCTGCCGAAGGACCAGCTCGGCTTCTGGGAGCGCTACGGCTACAACAACAACGCCGATCCCTGGAAGGAAGAGCGCTTCAGCGACGACTGACCGGCGGCGGTCACCGCTGAGAGCGGCGCGGAGCGTGGCTCGTGGCTGGCAGGTTCGCGCGGCAGAAGGCTATCGTGTGCCAGTGCGAGTCCTCATCACGGGCGCCGGCGGACACTCGGTCAGGCACTCATCCCTCGACTGGCCGCGGCTGGCCACGAGACCGTCGCGTTCGACCTGCGCTCGGGTGGCGACGATGTCCGCTGGGTCGAGGGAGATATTCGCGATCTGGACGCCGTCCGCGAGGCAACGGCCGGCGCGGATATCGTCGTCCACGCCGTCGCGCTGCATGGCATCCATCTCGCCGCTCACCCACCGCGCGAGTTCCACGACATGAACCTCACGGGCTCGTTCAACGTCTGGGAAGCGGCCGTCGAGCACAAGGTGCGCGGCGTCGTGTTCTGCAGCACGATGGGGGTCTACGGCGAGACCCGGAAGCCCGCCGGCGACGACGATGTCGTCTTCGTGGATGAAGAGATCCCCCTGGAGCCGGGCGACGTCTACGGCTGGACCAAGGTCGCCGGCGAGGAGCTGTGTCGCTACCACCTGCGCCGGGACGGTATCCCGAGCGTCGCGCTCCGGTTCGGCATGTTCGTGCCCGAGCCGTTCTTCCACGACGGCATCCGGCTGCTCTATGGGGGAGTGCACGAAGGCGACGTCGCAGGCGCCGTGTTGGCATCGCTCGTGGCGCTCGACCGCGGCGAGGTGCGGCACGAGGCGTTCAATGTCGAGTCGCGGCTGCCGTTCACGGCCGAGGATTCCTCGCTTCTTCGCCACGACGTGCTTGCCGCGATCGAGCGCCACTACCCCGGTGCCGCAGCACTCCTCAGCGAGCGGGGCGTGCGAGCGCTCCGCCCGATCACCGAGATCTTTCCTGTGCGGCGGCTCGAGCAGCGGCTGGGGTTCCGGCCGCGGCACGACTTCGGCGAGTGGCTGGAACAGCTTCGTAGCCGCACGGACGAGCAGGCCCCGAACGACCTGCCCTGGCGCATCGACTGAGCTCGCGACGGGGCGAAGCCTGGTGTCGGCAGCCAGCTCCGGTCAGTTCCTACGAAGCGCGGCGAGCCGCTGGTCGACCATCAACGGCTTGAGACCCTTCCCCAGGAGTTGGGTCTCCCGTTTGAGCAGCTGCTCCAGGCTACGCAGGCGGGTCACCGTGTCGGGCGTCTCGAGCAGCGCCTGGCGCCAGGGCAACTCGACGTGGACGAGGCCGCTCAGGACGTAGCTCAGGGCGGTCGGGTCGCCCGGCGCGGTCAATCGTTGTGCGGCCGCCCGCAGCAACTCGCGGCGCTGCGCGTCAGAGAGGGTTGCCAGGGTCTCGCGGGAGATGTCGCCGGGATCCGTGCCGCCGGCGGCGGTGTGGCGCCGACCAGCGGAGGCATCGTCGCGGACGTCGTCGTCCGGCTCATCGTCGGCTGTCTCGATCTCGATCTCGATCTCGATCTCCGGGCCGTCCTCGCCGGCGAGCGCCGGCTGGAGCAGTTCCAGGTACTCGAGGAACCGCCGCCCCACCCGGGCTGCCAGCCGCTGCGCCTCGGCACTGCCGCCGACGGTCTCCTCGATCAGCGAGACCCGCCCGAGCAGGTAGGGCTCATGGACCTCGTCCAGCTCGTGGATGCGGAACCGCCGCCCGCCCACGGTCATGATGTCCAGCCGTCCATCGGGATACCGACCCGCCTCCCGGATCAGCGCCGTGGTGCCGATCTCCGCGACTCGTCCCATGAGTGGCCCCACCTCCTGGCCCTCGCGGATCAGCACCACCCCGAAGGGCTCGCTGCGCTCGATGCAGCGGCCGACCATCAGGCGGTATCGGTCCTCGAAGATGTGGAGCGGCAGCGCGACGCCGGGGCAGAGGACCGAGTGCAACGGGAAGAGCGGCAGCTCGAGATGGGTGGTGTCCATGGACGACGGGAGGGTACTGCCGCGCGGTCAGAGCCGCGGAATCGGAGAGCCCACCCTTCGATGGGTGGGCCCTCTGCCTTGGATCTCGTGCTTGGCGGCACCTCGGCCGCCGGTGGCTCAGTGGTGACAGCCGCCGGGGCTGCCCGCCGATTCGGCGGTCCTGAAGCTGCTGCCGCAGCCACAGGCGGAGACGGCATTCGGGTTGTTGACCGTGAAGCCGGCGCCCATCAGCGTGTCGACGTAGTCGATCTCGGCGCCGCCGAGGTACTGCGTGCTGCCGCCATCGACGTAGACCTTGATGCCCTGGCTCTCGATGGTCACGTCCTCCGGCGTGGGCTGGTCTTCCAGCATCATCCCGTAACGGAAACCGGAGCAACCGCCGCTGTAGACGTAGACCCGGAGGCCCGTGGCGGCGTTCTCCTCGGCTGCCGTCAGCTCACGGAGCTTGCCTGCCGCGGCATCAGAAAGCTTGACGAGCGGCTCTACGGGCTGGGGCGGCAGCTCCGTGGTCGTCTGGGGCTCGGTGTTCAGCATCGTGAGCGTGTCCTCCTCGGACAGGTCTGGAGCGTGATTGCAGCGTCAGCCGGAGTCGGTTCGCTCTATATCGTACGCAGAGCAACCGTTTCCGGCAAGGGGTGCCTATCCGAGCACTCTCGTGAACATCCTCAGGACCAACAGCACCACGGCGAGGACCACGAAGGCGAGCACGACCGTCGCGGCCGCGCGGAGGCGCGGTGATGCTTCGATCGCAGCAAACAGTCGCGCCGATCCCGTGGTGTCCGCCAGGTGTCCGGCGCTGCCTGCGGGCTCTGGCATGGGTCCCAGGTTCCGCGATGGGGTGACCGGCCGAAGTGACGGCGTACGCGCCCGGGCCTGGATGGCCGCCGCCCTAAGGTCGGGTGACGCCCACGGCGGGCTGGGC
>JACDBP010000279.1 GCA_013694835.1 Chloroflexota bacterium | reverse complement strand
GGCGGGCACGGGCGGAGCGCCGGTGGACCACCGGCGACGCCGTTGCGGACACGCGGGCGACCCGGCTCACGGCGTGGACTCCTCGGCCGTCGCGGCAGCCTCGCTGAAGACGCGGCTGGCCCGGATGTCCGACGCCTCGATCGTCATCAGCGCCTCGCGGGACAGTGGCTCGCCGGCGGCGCCGAACAGCCGATCGGCATGGCGCAGCCGGGCCCGGTCGAGGGCGTTCCGGATGGATCGGGCATTGGCGAAGCTGGGCCGGGCCCGGCGCCGCTCGATGTACTCGCCGAGCGCCGTGCGGGCATCGTCGGAGAGGCGGTACTGCATCTTCTCGAGCATCAGACCGGCGATCGCGTACAGCTCGTCCTGGCCGTAGTCCGGGAAGTCCACGTGATGGGCGATGCGCGAGCTCATGCCCGGATTGCTGGCGAAGAAGCGGTCCATGCGGTCCTTGTAGCCGGCGAGGATCACCACGAGGTCGTCGCGGTCGTTCTCCATGACCTGGAGGAGGATCTCCATCGCCTCCTGGCCGTAGTCGCGCTCGTTCTCCGGCCGGTACAGGAAGTACGCCTCGTCGATGAACAGGACGCCGCCCATGGCCCGCTTGACGACCTCCTTCGTCCGCGGCGCCGTGTGCCCGATGAACTGGCCCACGAGGTCGTCCCGGGTCACCGCGACGAGATGGCCCTTCCGCACGTAACGGAGCCGATGCAGGATCTCCGCCATACGGAGCGCGATCGTGGTCTTGCCGGTGCCGGGATTGCCGGTGAAGCTCATGTGCAGCGACGGCGGCCCGGCGGACAGGCCCACCTGCAGACGCAGCTTCTCGACGAGCAGCAGGGCGGCGATCTCGCGGATGCGGCGCTTGACCGGGGCGAGGCCCACCAGTTCCGCGTCGAGCGTGGCGAGCAGCTCATCGACCCCGGACTCCGCGAGAGCGGCCGCAAGGTCGAGCGGCCGGTCGGCCGGTGGGGCGCCACCGGTCATTGGTAGCGCTCGCCCTCGGGCTGATCCGTGGCATAGGCCCGGATCGTGTAGCGGATCGCGCGGCCATCGACCTCCTGGCGGACGAGCCCGAAGCCGGGCTCCGGATCCGGCCGGTTGACGATGAAGGACAGGCGCAGGGATTCGACGCCGCGCGTGGCATCGAACGCGTTGACCTTGATGTAGTGGTTCGGGAAGGTCGTTCGGGCGGCGCTGACCTCCTTCATGACGCCAGCCGCGTCGCGCAGGTCGAACATGGGGTTGCCGAACATCTCCCAGTAGGTGTTGCGCGGGTGCGGGTCGTCGGTGTACTCGACGGAGACCGCCCAGCCGTTCTCGAGGCAGTACTCGATCTGGTTCGAGATCTGGTCGTCGCTGAGATCGGGCAGGAACGAGAAGGTGCCCTGGGTCAGTCGCATGAGGGTCTCCTCACGCCGGCGTCGGCGTCGGCACGTAGTCCGACGTGTCCGTGCTGGTGTAGTCGAAGGTGACCTCGCCCCAGGTGTCGAGCGCCGCCTTGAGCGGGCTGCAGTCTCGGGCGGCGTCGGCCAGGATGTCCGGGCCCTCCGCCCAGAGGTCACGACCCTCGTTGCGGGCCAGGACCATCGATTCCAGCGCGACCCGGTTGGCCGTGGCGCCGGCCTGGATGCCCATTGGGTGGCCGATCGTGCCGCCCCCGAACTGGAGCACGACGTCGTCGCCCAGGTAGTGCAGGAGCTGGTGCATCTGGCCGGCGTGGATGCCGCCCGAGGCGACCGGCATCACCTTGCGCAGACCGGCCCAGTCCTGCTCGAAGTGGATGCCCCGTTGCAGGTCGACCGGGTTGTGCGGCTCGCGCAGGACGTTGTAGAAGCCCTGGACCATGTCCGGGTCGCCTTCCAACTTGCCCACGACCGTGCCGGCGTGGATGTGGTCCACCCCGGCCAGCCGCATCCACTTCGAGATGACCCGGAACGAGATCCCGTGCGCCTTCTGGCGGGTGTAGGTGCCATGTCCGGCGCGATGCAGGTGCAGGATCATGTCGTTCCGGCGGGCCCACTTCGACATCGACTGGATCGCCGTGTACCCGATCACCAGGTCGATCATCACCACGACGCTACCCAGGTCCCGCGCGAACTCGGCGCGCTCGTACATGTCCTCCATCGTGGCCGCGGTCACGTTGAGGTAGTGGCCCTTGACCTCGCCCGTGGCGGCCGACGCCCGGTTGACCGCCTCCATGCAGAACAGGAATCGATCGCGCCAGTGCATGAACGGCTGCGAGTTGATGTTCTCATCGTCCTTCGTGAAGTCGAGGCCGCCCTTGAGCGCCTCGTAGACGACGCGCCCGTAGTTCCGCCCCGACAGCCCCAGCTTCGGCTTCGTGGTCGCTCCCAGCAGCGGCCGACCGAACTTGTCGAGGCGCTCGCGCTCGACCACGATCCCGGTGGGTGGGCCGTCGAAGGTCTTGACGTAGGCGGCCGGGAAGCGCATGTCCTCGAGCCGCAGGGCCTTGAGCGGCTTGAAGCCGAAGACGTTGCCGATGATCGACGCCGACAGGTTGGCGATAGAGCCCGGCTCGAAGAGGGCAAGGTCGTAGGCGATATAGGCGAAGTGCTGATCCGGCGAGCCCGGCACGGGCTCCACCTTGTAGGCCTTGGCGCGATAGCTGTCGGCGGCGGTCAGGCGGTCCGTCCAGACCACCGTCCACGTGGCGGTCGACGACTCGCCAGCCACCGCCGCGGCCGCCTCGATGGGGTCGACGCCGTCCTGCGGCGTGATCCGGAACAGGGCCAGCACGTCCGTGTCGCCCGGCTCGTAGTCCGGGTTCCAGTAGCCCATCTCGGCGTACTTGAGGACGCCTGCCTTGTATCGTTCGCTCGAGCCGAGCGGGGTGGCCTTGCCGTTACCGGTTTCCATGCCCTGCTTCCTTGCTTTGGGAAACCGCAGCGTACCCTGCGCTTTCGATGAAGTCCAATGCATGATAGTGATGTCGTTGATAACATTTGTGGATGCTTGAGAGCCGCCCAGGGACGAGCGATCCACGGGCGCCGTCCTTCGATCAGTTGGTCACCGTCCACCAGCTCCGGCTCTTCAGGGCCGTGGCCGAGCACGGCGGCTTCTCCCGCGCAGGCCAGGCGCTCGGGCTGAGCCAGCCGGCCATCTCGCATCAGCTCAAGGAGCTGGCGACGACGGTTGGCGTGCCCCTGATCGACGTGATCGGACGCCGCGTGCAGCTGACCCAGGCCGGGGATCTGCTGCTCGAGCACTCGCGCCGGATCCTGGCCGAGTTCGACGCCGCCGGGGCCGCCCTGGACGAGCTGCGCGGTCTGCGCCGGGGCGTCCTGCGGGTCGCCGGCGACACGACCGTGGGCGCCTACGTGCTGCCTGACGTGCTGGGCGCGTTTCGCGACGAGCACCCGGCGACGCAGGTCCACCTCGACGTGGGCAACCGCCAGCACGTGCTCGAGCTGCTCGTGGCGGGCTCCGTCGACTTCGCGGTCAGCGGACGGCCCTGGGACGACCCGCCGTTCCCCTTGACGGTCGAGCCGTTCCTCGCGAACAACCTGATCGCTGTGGCCTCGCCGGTGCACCGCCTCGCCCGTCGCTCGCGGATCAGCCTGGCCGAGTTCGCCCGTGAGCCGTTCATCGTGCGGGAGCCCGGCTCGGGCACCCGGGAGACCGCCGAGGAGACGTTCGCGGCCGCGGGGCTGGTCCTCCGGCCGATCATGCAGCTCGCCAACAACGGCGCGATCAAGCGGGCCGTCGCCCGCAACCTGGGCGTGACGATCATGTCCCGCTACGCCACGAGCCTCGAGCTGGAGATCGGTCGGCTCGTGGACCTGCCGGTGTCCGGGTTCCCGGTCCGCCGGCAATGGCACCTCGTGCGACCCAGGGACAAGCAGCTGGGGCCCCTTGACGAGGCATTCCTGGCCTTCGTCCGGGAAGGCAGCTGGACCTCGACGATCGGCCGTCCGATGAGCACGGACTGAAAAGGCCCGAGGGACGCTCGTCATGCCCGCCCGAGCGCCATCCGGCTCCGTCCCGGACCCGAACGGCAGGCGATCGCTCGACACCAGCCGGGCCGGCGAGCGGAGCCGCCCATGACGACCGAGACCCCCGCGCGCAGCGACATCGGGACACGCAAGCACGACCTTCTGACGCTGGCCGCTGGGCGACGGTCGCTCGACCAGCCGGCCCGTTCGATACGATGACCGTCTTCCCCCGCTTCCCGACCTGAGCGGCGGCCAACCGAGGAGGGACGCCCTGCGATGCGCACGCTGATCACCAACGGCACGATCGTCACCGCCGAGGGCTCGGTCGAGGCGGACGTGCTCATCGACGGCGAGACGATCGCCCAGATCGGGCGAGACCTCGCGGGCAGCGGCGTCACGGCGGACCAGACGATCGAAGCCGGGGGACGCTACGTCATGCCCGGCGCGATCGACGTCCACACCCACATGGAGCTGCCGTTCGGCGGCACGTTCGCCAAGGACACGTTCGAGACGGGCACGCGCGCGGCCGCGTTCGGCGGCACGACGACGATCGTGGACTTCGCGGTCCAGAGCCGCGGGAAGTCACTCCGGGACGGGCTCGACGCCTGGCATGCCAAGGCCGAGGGCAACGCCGTCGCCGACTACGGCTTCCACATGATCATGTCGGACGTCAACGACGAGACGCTGGCGGAGATGGACCAGCTCGTCGCCGAGGGCGTCCCGGACTTCAAGCTGTTCACCGCCTACCCGGGCGTCTTCTACAGCGACGACGGGGCGATCTTCCGGGCGATGCAGCGAACGGCGAAGAACGGCGGGCTGATCATGATGCACGCCGAGAACGGGATGGCGATCGACGTCGTGGCGGCCGACGAGGTCGCGGCGGGGCACACCGACCCCTACTACCACGGCGTCGCCCGGTACCCGATCTTCGAGGGCGAGGCGACCAACCGGGTGATCCGGCTCGCCGAGGCGGCGGGCGTGCCCGTCTACATCGTCCATCTCTCGGCGCGTGACGCGCTCCACGAGGTGCGCGCGGCGCGCGACCGGGGTGCGATGGCCTTCGCCGAGACGTGCCCGCAGTACCTGTTCCTGTCCCTCGACGACATGAAGCATGGTTTCGAGGGCGCGAAGTTCGTCTGCTCGCCGCCGCTCCGCCCCGCCGATCACCAGGCGGACCTGTGGCGCGGCCTGGTCAAGGACGACCTCCAGCTCGTCGCGACGGACCACTGCCCGTTCGACTTCGAGGGCCAGA
>JACDBP010000275.1 GCA_013694835.1 Chloroflexota bacterium | reverse complement strand
GTCCGGGAGGTCCCCGCTGGCGGGCCCTGCGCGGCGGTCCGGAACGTGGCCGGACGGAACGACGAGCGATCCGAGGCGGGACCCGCCCGTCCCGTCCGATCAGGCCGTATCGCGTCGTAGCGCGCCCGCAGGACCGGGTCGGAGAGCCAGTCGTGAGCGATGTTGATGCGCTTCGCGGCCACTTCGCCGCTCCCTCGCCGGGCGAGATCGGGGTGGTGCTTCCGCAGCAGCACCTTCCAGGCGGCGTCGATCGTCTCCGGGCTGGCGTGCGGCGAGACCTCGAGGGTCTCGTACAGGTCGAAGTCGGGCGGGTCAGGAGCGCGCACGGCCGATCCGTCGGGTAGGGCTGCCCATCGCGTGCCATCGTCCCATAGCGCGGACGGTACGCCCGTCTCGAGGGAGCGGCTTCCGGCCACGGCTATACTGGCCGTCGCCTCGTGGCGGGTCGTTCGTCATCCCCGCATCGACCTCCGTCCCTTGGGCGACCGGCCCGCGGGCCGCCTCCGCCCCCCGCAAGGAAGAGACCCTCCGCTCATGTTCGACGCCCTGCTCGGCTATTTCTCCCGCGACATCGGGATCGATCTCGGCACCGCCAACACCCTGGTGCACGTGCGGGACCGGGGCATCGTCATCAGCGAGCCGAGTGTGGTGGCCATCGATGCCCGGACCAAGAAGGTCCTCGCGATCGGCGCCGAGGCGAAGCGGATGGTCGGGCGGACACCCGCCTCGATCATCGCGGTGCGCCCGCTCCGTGACGGCGTCATCAGCGACTTCGACGTTACCGAGCAGATGATCAAGTACTTCGTGCACCGGGTGCACGACCGGGTGGGGCTGATCCCGCGACCGCGGATGCTCATCGGGATCCCCTCGGGCGTGACCGAGGTCGAGAAGCGGGCCGTTCGGGACGCTGCCATGAACGCCGGCGCTCGATGGGCTCGGCTGATCGAGGAGCCCATGGCTGCGGCGATCGGAGCGGGACTGCCGGTGGCCGAACCGACCGGATCGATGATCGTCGACATCGGCGGCGGCACGACCGAGGTCGCGGTCATCAGCCTCGGCGGGATCGTGGTCAGCCGCAGCATCCGGATCGGCGGTGACGAGCTCGACCAGGACATCATCGCCTACGGTCGAAGGGAGTACAACCTTCTCGTCGGCGAGCGGACGGCAGAGGACATCAAGGTCGCGATCGGATCCGCCTACCCAGGCGACCACGACGAGCAGCGGGTCACCCTGCGGGGGCGCGACCTCCTGACGGGCTTGCCCCGCGCGGTGGAGATCACCGCCGACCAGGTGCGGGAGGCCCTCGAAGCTTCTGTCCAGCAGATCGTCGACACGGTCAAGGACACGCTCGAGGAAACGCCGCCGGAACTGGTGGCCGACATCATGGACTCGGGAATCGTGCTCGCCGGCGGCGGGGCGCTCCTCCAGGGACTTGACCGCCGTGTCGCCGAGGCGACCCAGATGCCGGTCCACATCGCCGAGGACCCGCTGACCTGCGTCGCTCGCGGCACCGGCATGGTGCTCGAGCAGCTGACCGCGATGGAGCGAACGCTCGTCGCGGAAACCTATTCGCGCCCGCCACGCTGAGCGAGGCCTTCCGACCGCCGGCCGCCGAGCGAACGAGATCGTGCTGACGACCAGATCCAGCCGCCGCGCAGCCGTCCTTTACGCCGTGCTGCTCGCGATCAGCATCCTGCTGCTGGCCATCAGCGGTTCGCCCATCGTCCGCGAGGTGCGGCGCGGCGTCGGCTTCGCCCTCGCACCCGTGCAACAAGTGCTGACGACCGGGACGCGGACCGTCACCTCGGTCTTCGCTGCATTCGGCCAGGTCGACGAGTTGCGGCGCGACAACGAGCGGCTCAACGAACGGATCCAGCTCCTCGAGGTGGAGAACCGGCGCCTGGAGCAGACCGCCATCGAGAACCGGCGGTTGACCGCGCTGCTGCAGCTGCGTTCGACCCTCGACTACGGCTCGGTCGCCGCGAGCGTCATCGCGCGCAGCGGCACCGAGAGCGAGCGGATCGTCACCTTGGACCGGGGCACCGACCTCGGGATCAGTGACGGCGACATCGTGCTGGCGGAAGGCGGCGCTCTGGTCGGCGTGGTGATCGAGGTCGGACGGAACTTCAGCCACGTCCGGCTGATCAGCGATACCCGCTCGGTGGTCGTGGGACTGATCGCAGCGAGCCGAGCGACGGGCGATGTCCAGGGACAGCTCGGCCGGCCGCTGGTCATGTCACGAATCCCGGTGACCGATGTCGTGACCGTCCGCGATACGGTCGTGACCGCCGGCATCGACCTTGGCAACGACATCCGCTCGTCGTTCCCGAAGGGGCTGCTGATCGGCACGATCGTTGACGTCCAGCAGGACCTGAACGCGGTCGTCAAGACCGCCTCCGTGCTGCCGGCGGCGATGCTCGACCGTCTGGAGGTCGTCCTCGTCCTCACGGGCTACGACGGGCAGCCTGCCCCGCGCCCGTCCGGCAGCCCACTGCCGGGAGCCAGTGGCTCGCCTGGACCCTCGCCGCGTCCGAGTGGATCTGGGGTTGGATCGGGCCGACCGAGAACGCCCGGGTCCGGCTCGGGATCAGCCGAGCCGACAGCCTCTCCGACCCTGCCGCCCGCCCCCTGACGCTCCCTCCCGCGCTCGTTCGGGCGCGTGAACGGAACCCCCGGCGTGCGAGGGAACTGCAAGGAAGTGCCTCGGCGTGATGGTGGTCTCACGCAGGAAGCCGCTCAGAATTACGCGGTCGCGGTTGACACAACTGCCACGCGTGGGCGTGGTGACCGCGTGGAGGCAGAGAGAAGAACATGGTCATCGACATCATCGCGTGGCTCGTACTCGGCGCGATCGCCGGCTACATCGCCGGTTTCCTCGTCAAGGGCGACGAGAGCCTGGGCGTCATCGGGCACATCGTGCTCGGCATCGTCGGAGCGCTCGTCGGGGGCTTCCTGTTCCGCGCGCTGGGCATCGGCAATCCGACCGCCGGGGGGGATCAGATCAACGTGATGTCGATCATCGCGGCCGTCGTTGGCGCGGTCATCGTCGTCATCGTGGCGGGCATGGTCACCGGTCGCGGACGGGCGGGACGCGGCGCGGTCTGACCCGCGAGGACCCGAACGGCGGCTGGTTGCCGCCCGAGACAGCTGACGGGACGCTCATCCAGCGGGATGGGCGTCCCGTTTCCTTTGCTTGCCGGTTCTCGTTGCTTGCCGGCGGCGGTCAGGACCTTGGCGGGATGATCAGCTTCTTCCCGACCTCGAGCAGGTTCGGATCGCGGATCCCGTTGGCCTCGACGATCGCCTGGACGGTGACGCCGTAGCGCCGCGCGATCGCCGTGAGGGTCTCCCCGGCGGCGACGGTGTGGATCCGGGGCGTGGCACCCGGCGAACCCGAGGGCCCGCGGGAGGGCGAGGGCGGGGCCGATCTCGACCGCACTGCCGATGGTCGTGGTGATGTGGAAAGGGACGGCGCCAGCGAGGGGATCGGCGAAGGACTCACGGCCGCCGTCGGTGCAGCCACGGTGCGAAGCGGCGTCGGCGCGGCCGCCGAGCGGCTGACGATCACGGCCGCGCCGTACCCTCCCGCCGCGGCAGCGGCGATGAAGGCCAGCGACAAGATCATCGTCAGCAGGGCTCGGCCCCGGCGACGGCGCGGGTTCGGTGTCAGTGGCACGCCGTCGAGCGTCTCGACCCCTGGGGACCGCGTCAGGGGCTGGAAGGCCGTCGGCGGCGGTGCCCCGGGTGCGGGCCATGCGGCTGGGGGCGGAGCTGCCGGCGAGACCGGCGATACCGGCGGGACCGGTAGGACCGGCGCCGAGGTCACGTCCGGAGAGTGCCACCGAGTCGGCGGCGGGGCCGGCGCCTCAGGACCCTGGACGTTGCCCGTCGGGGGTCGCGGAGCATCGAATTAACGAGCCGACGGCGGCCACGCCACCGATTCGAAGCTGCCCGGAGCCGGTGGCGGCGGGGGCGGCGGGGGACCCGGAACGGCCGCCGGGGGTAGGGGCAGGATCGCCTCGGCGGGCGTGGGCGGAGGTGGTGGCGTCGGGAAGGCGTCGTGCGCTGGATCGTCGGGGGTGCCCCGATCGCGCTCCAGCGCGGGCTCATCGGGACCGGGGCTGCGCTCCAGCGCTGGCTCATCGGGACCTCGGCTGCGCTCCTGATCCGTGACCTGGTCCTCCCTGGCAAGCCATCCGACTGCCCGTTCGTGAGGTGCTGGGACCTGCACGATCCGGCGTCATGGTGCCAGAAGGTGGGGATGGCTGGTTGCCCCGATAGGCCCAGACCCGCCCGGGACCATCGCCCCATAGGCTCGGCCCGACGGTATCGCGAGGCTGAGGGGGTCAACTATCGCGTCGTGTCTGACGTGCCCAGTTGCGATGCCCCGGAGAACTCATGCACGACCCCGCCCCCGAACGGGTCGCGCCAAGGCAACTATCCAGGCCCTTGACGCCGACGATCGCGCTCCTGGCAACGCTCGTCATGTCGCTGCTGCCGGCAGGAGCGGCGCTCGCCGCTACGCCCACCGAGCCCTACGGACAGCAGCCCGTGACGGTCGAGCGTGCCGCCAAGCCGGCGACCCCGGTTGCCCCGGTCGGCAGGCGTGCCGGCGATCCCCGCGCGGCGGAACCGCCCAAGGCAGTCATCATCGTCGGGCCGGTTGAAGGCCTCTCCAACCTGTACCTCGGATACGGCGAGCTCTGGGCCGAGCGCGCAGAGGCGCAGGGCATGGATGTCCGGCGCCTGTTCACGCCGAACGCCACCTGGTCCGCGGTCCTGGACAACATCCAGGGCGCGAAGCTCGTCGTCTTCCTTGGCCACGGCAACGGCTGGCCGAGCCCGTACAGCCCGTTCCAGGAGGACACCAAGGACGGTTTCGGCCTCAACGCGAGCGCCGGCGCAGGACACGAGAACGTCAAGTATTACGGCGCCAACTTCATCCGCAGGTCGGTCAACCTGGCGGAGAATGCGATCGTCGTCCTCGGCCATGCCTGCTACTCCGCCGGGACCGGCGAGTCGTGGCAGGCTGAGCCTTCCCTCTCGGTGGCTCGGGAGCGCGTCGACAACTTCGCCGCAGGCTTCCTCGCGGCCGGCGCGCGCACGTACTTCGCCTACTACTTCGAGCAGACGCGCAACATGGTCGCGGACCTGTTCGACAGCCACAAGACGATGGACGAGCTGTTCATGCAGCCGGGTGGCAGCGCGACCTACTCGGGGTACTCCGGTACCAACGCTCCGTACTCCGACTCGATCCGTACGCCCGGCGCCCGCATCCACCTGGACCAGGCGCCCGGATACGGCTGGTACCGAGCCATCGCGGGCGATCTCCAGATGACCACGGACGAGTGGCTGGGTGCGCCGGTGGAGCCCGACACGGTCGCGCCGGACCTGTCGCGCTTCAAGCCTGTCGCGTCCACCGTCACGTTCGCGACCGGCGGGCCCGCGTCCACGCGGCCGGTGGTGTTCACGCCGAATGGAGACGGCACGACCGACAGCGTCGGTGTCGCCACCACCCTCTCCGAGAGCTCGTACGTCGACGTCGTGATCAAGGATCTTGCCGACAACAGGACCGTTCGACGCTTCACGTCGTGGGTGACGCTCGGAGCCGGCAGTGTCACCTGGGACGGAAGGAAGACCGACTCGACGTTCGTGCCGGATGGCGACTACAAGCTCACCGCGACACCCAAGGATCGCGCCGGCAACGTCGGTGCGCCGGCCTTCGCCGAGGTGGCAGCCAGGACGTCGCTGCGAGCGCCCAGCGCGACACCCGCGCTGTTCTTCGGGCGGGACGGTGACACGCTCGCGCCGAGCACGAGACTGGACATCAGGCTCACTCGGTCTGCCGTGGTCAGCTGGAAGATGTTCGACAGGGCGGGCGAGTTGATCGCCGTCAACCTCGACAAGGTCGAGACCGCCCCTGGTGTCCTCACCTGGACCTGGGACGGAAGGAAGGCTGACGGTACGTGGGCCAGCGATGGGCTGTTCTGGAGCACGGTCACTGCGACCACGGACTCCGGCAGCTACCGCCATCGATTCGCGGTCACCCACAGCGCCTTCAAGCTGTACGCGCCGGTCTCGACGGCTGCCGCCGGGACGCGGGTCACCTTCACGGTCACCAGCGCGGAGACACTCATGCAGAACCCGACCGTGATGGTCAGCCAGCCGGGCCTCTCCCCCTACCGGATCTTCACCACGAAGACCGGCACCAACCGCTACCGGGCGGACATCACCTTCAAGCCCGGTGGTCCCGGAGCCGCGAACCTCAGGGTGTGGGGCTTCGACGTGGACGAGAGGGGCCAGGGGTCCGACTTCAGCTTCACGGTGGACTGACGCCCCGGCGGTCCGGCCTCACCCTCGCGATGGGCTGACGCCCGCGGCAGGGACCCGCCACGATCCGCAGGATCCACCGGGAGGCTGGCGCGGACCCTGCGCGCGAGGACTCGTTCCGGCTCTCGGGAATCGTGACCCTTCCGGCCCCGGCGGTGAGCGCGCCCGCCGGTAGACTGTTCGGCCATGACCACGAAGGCGGCTGGGGCGCCGCAGGACGACGCTGCCGCCGACGACGTCGCGCCCGGCGCTTCGTACGCGGACCTGTGGGTCGTCCTGCCCACCTTCGTCGAGGCCGAGAATCTGGCGGGTATCTCGCGCGCCATCCTGGAGCGACTGCCCGGCGCCACGCTGCTGGTCGTCGATGACGCATCGCCGGACGGCACTGGCGAGCTTGCCGACCGGCTGGCGGCAGACGAGCCCAGGCTGCGCGTCCTCCACCGGCCGGGCAAGCAGGGCCTTGGCAAGGCATACGTGGATGGCTTCCGCCTTGCGCTGGACGCCGGCGCAAAGCGGATCGTCCAGATGGATGCCGATTGGTCGCACCATCCTGACCGGCTGCCGGCGCTCATCGGTGCCCTCGAGCCGGGAGTCATCAGTCCGGACGGCGCCGACCTCGTCATCGGCTCGCGTTACACCGCGGGCGGTGGCGTCCGTGACTGGGGGATCCTGCGCAAGCTCATCTCGCGGGGCGGTTCGATGTTCGCCCGCATCGTGTTGCGGCTGACACCCCATGACCTCACGGGCGGGTACAAGGCATGGACCGCCGAGATGCTCGGCCGCACGCCGTGGGAACTGCTCCATTCGGGCGGCTACGTGTTTTCGATCGAGATGACGTACCTCGCCGACCGGCGGGGCGCGCGCATCGTGGAGGTGCCGATCATCTTCGTCGACCGCCGGGTGGGGGTCAGCAAGATGTCGCGGCGGATCATCGTCGAGGCGTTGATCGTGGTCCTGCGGCTGCGCTGGGATGAGCTCCGCGGCCGCGGGCCACGAGTTCCCGGGGATGGCCGGCGGCCTGGTGATGTGGGCGGCCGTGGATTGCACCGCCTCCGCCGACGACGCGGTGATGGGGGCCGCGCCGCGGGTTGATGGCGCGACTCAACGACCTGGAGCCGCGCGTGGGAGCGCCGCTGGCCGGGACCCGGGTCGTCGTCGACGTGCGCCCTCTGCAGGAACCGGAGCGGGTGCCGATCACGGCAGGCTACCTCGGCAACCTGATGGAGGCGTTCACCAGCGCGCCGCTGGCGGGCGAGTCTTTCGTGATGGTGCTGCGCACACTCCGCGACGACCCGTCGCGATCGTGGCAGGACCGCGGGCTGCCCATCGCGGGCCGTCGCCACCTGCCGCCGACGCGTGTGCTGCGTTCCGCGGGGCTGACCCTTGACTCGTTCCTGTTGCGAGGCGCCGAGGTGGGCGCTGGCGCCGGCGCGCGCGACGGAGGGGCAGCGGGCACCGTCTATCACTCCGCCGGCGGTGCGGTGCCGCTCGGTTCTCGGCTGCCGGTCGTCGCGACGCTCCTCGACCTCGCGCCGTGGGAGTTGCCGGACGTCTACGCGCGCTCGCCGGCGGCTCGTTTCGGTCACCGTCTGCGTGCCCGGGTCCTGCGCGACGCCGCGCGTCTGATCGTGCCCTCGAAGGCGATGGCCGAGGCCGCCCGACGTCGCTTCCACGTCGACCCTGAGCGGATCGCGCTGGTGCCCCTGGCGGCGGATGACGAGTACAGTCCAGGGGCCAGCGCAGAGCTCGACCTCCTCCGGCGGCGCCTCGCCCTCCCGGACCGGTACCTCGTGTTTGCGGGCCGCTACGATGCCCGGAAGGACTTCGCGACCCTCTTCGAAGCGCTCCGGGCGCTGCGCGACGCTTCCGCCGATCGAGGGGCAGCCCCGCGCATCGTCCTCGCCGGCGCCGGTGGTCCGGACGACATTTCCGCGCTCGGCCGAGCCGCGTCACGTTCGGGTGTTGACGACCTGGTGGTGCTCACGCCGAGACTCTCCCCGGACGATCTCGCCACCATCATCGCGGGCTCGCGGGGCTTCGTCTATCCGGCGCTCTCCGAGGGGACCGGCCAGGGCGTGGCCGAGGCACTTGCGACCGCGGTACCCGTGATCGCCTCGAAGGTCGGTCCGCTGCCGGAGATCGTCGGTGGGGCGGGTATCGTCGTCGAGCCCCGCGACGCCAAACGTCTCGCGGCCGCCATCCGCTCCCTCTGGTGGAACGACGGTCTGTACGAGCAGCTCCGACGCGTCGCAGAGTCGCGGACCAGGGAGCCGCGCCGGACCTGGCTCGACGTCGCCCAGGAGACTCGCGCGGTCTACGCTGCGGCGGTGCGAGCGGACGACGGGTAGCACAGGCGCCGATGGCGAGGCGGCGCCAGCGGCGGCAGGGCCGTGGGGCGCCGGACCGGGCGGCGAAGGTGTCACTGAGTCCCCGGGGATCGGTATCTCCCGACTCGGGCGGATCGTAAGTCAGGTAGTCGCCACCGACTCGTAGTCAGGTTCGGAGGATCGCTCGTCTGCAGTCTGCGCACGATCCGTGCTCGCGCGGTGCATCGGAAGCCCCCGAGCCGCCCAAGAAGTTGACTACGAGTCACCCCGGGCTCAGTGTCAGATGTGTCCGCGTGCGACCGGCACGGCGTCCCGAGCGAGCGGAGGGCGCGGCATAAAGCCACGGCCCCGACCCGCGCTCGGGGTGCTGCCCGCCCGCGGACCCGCGCTCGGGGTGCTGCCCGCC
>JACDBP010000243.1 GCA_013694835.1 Chloroflexota bacterium | reverse complement strand
TCGTTGCGCTCCGCCGACGACTTCCTCGGCGGGGGCGGCGCGTCCGGGTCCGGCACGGGGAGCTTGGCCAGGCCGATCGGCGTGGGGAGCGTCTCGGCCTTCGGCGCGTCCCCGGGCTCGACGCCATCGCTCAGCCCGTTGAGGATGTCCAGCACGCGCGTGCCACGCTCCGCGGTCTCGTCCAGGCGGAGGTGGAGCTCCGGGATCCGCTTGAGCCGCAGGAAGCCGAGCTTGCCGCGCACGAACGGCATCGCGTGACCGAGTGCGCGTAGCGCGTCCCTGCGCTCGCCGGCTTGGCCGATCATCGAGACCCAGACCGTGGCATGCCGCAGGTCCGCGGCGACATCCACGGACGTGACGGTCACGAATCCCACGCGCGAGTCGTGGACATCACGGCTGATGATCCCGCTGATCTCCTCGCGGAGCAACTCGTCAAGGCGCGCGGTCCGCTGGCTCATGGTTCGTTTCTCGCGCGGTCAGGATCCGGTGATCCGCGACACCATCTGCTGCGTGAAGCACTCGATGATGTCCCCTTCTTCCAGGTCGTTATAGCCGGCGAGGCCGATGCCGCACTCGTAGCCGGTGGCGACCTCACGCACGTCGTCGCGGAAGCGACGCAGCGACTCGATGCGGTCCGTGGTGACGAGCTTGCCGCCGCGGTAGACCCGCGCTCCGCCCTTGACGATGCGGCCGTCGGTGACCGAGCAGCCGGCGATGACCTGGGTCTTGCCGACCCGGAAGATCTGGCGGACCTCGGCACGACCCTCGACCACCTCCACCTCGACCGGCTCAAGCATGCCGTGAAGGGCTGCCTGAAGGTCGTCGGTGAGCTTGTAGATGATGTCGTAGAGGCGGACGTCGACGGCCTCGGCCTCGGCGGTTCGGCGGGCGCTCGCGGCGACCTGGGTGCTGAAACCGACCACGATGGCGTCTGACGCTGAGGCGAGGAGGATGTCGTTGTCGGTGATGTCGCCGGTGCCCTCGTGGAGCACGTTGATGCGGACCTCATCGCTCTGGATCTGCTCCAGCGCGTGGGTGATGGCACCAAGGGAGCCCTGGACGTCCGCCTTGAGGATGATCCGGAGCTCCTTCGTTGCGCCCGCCTGGATCTGGCGGTAGAGGTCCTCCAGGGTCGCGCGACCACCTTCCGGTCGGGCGGCTGAGGTCGCCCGGCGAACCTCGATCATCTGGCGGGCGATCTTCTCGTCGCCGACGACGCGCAGGATGTCGCCCGCTGACGGCACCTCCCCGAGACCCAGCAGCACGACTGCCGATGACGGTCCCGCCTTGGCGACGCGCTCTCCCTTGCCGTTCTCCAGCGCCCGTACTCGGCCGTACGTGTCGCCCACGACGATCGTGTCGCCGACCTTGAGCGTGCCGGTCTGGACGAGCACGGTGGCAACCGCGCCACGACCCTTGTCGAGCTCTGCCTCGACGACCGTGCCGATGGCTGGTCGCTTGGGGTTCGCCTTCAGCTCCTGGACCTCGGCCACGATCAGGATCGTGTCGAGCAGCTCGTCGATGCCCGTCCGCTGCCTGGCGCTGACGCCGACCAGCGGCACGTCGCCGCCGTACTCCTCGATGATCACGCCGTGCTCCGAGAGCTCGGTCTTGACTCGGTCGGCGTTCGCGTCGGGCTTGTCCATCTTGTTGACGGCCACGACGATCGGTACCTTCGCTGCTCGGGCGTGGTCGATCGCCTCCAGCGTCTGGGGCATCACGCCATCGTCCGCGGCGACGACGATGACCGCGATGTCGGTCACGCGCGCACCGCGCGCTCGCATCGCCGTGAAGGCCTCGTGGCCAGGGGTGTCGAGGAAGACGACCTTGTTGCCGTTCTTGACGATCTCGCTGGCGCCGATGTGCTGGGTGATCCCGCCGCGCTCGCCGGCAGCCACCTCCGTCGCCCGGATGGCGTCGAGCAGGCTCGTCTTGCCGTGGTCCACGTGGCCCATGACGGTCACGATCGGTGCGCGTGGCACGAGCACGCTCTCGTCGTCCTCCTCGAACAGGACCTCCTTGGCAGCCTCCAGGGACGGCGCCTCACCGTTGGTGGCCTCCGCCTCTGGAGTGGCCTTGGACTCGGCGACCTCGTAGCCGAGCTCCCCCGCCACGAGGCTCGCCGTGTCCCGGTCGATGACCTGGTTGATGTTCGCGAAGATACCGCTCTTGATCAGCTCGCGGATGATGTCGGCGGGATTCACCCCGAACAGCTCGGCGAGCTCCTTGACCGTGATCGAACCCGGGATCTCCAACGCCCCGCGCGTCGCCGGGTCTGCCGTCTGGACCGACGACCCCTGGTCGTTCTGGCCCGTGCGCCGCTGCGGCTTGCGCGGCCCACGGGTGTTACGGGTACCGCTTCGGCTACGCGCCACTGGGCCCTCCTTCGGGTGAGATCGGCTGCACCGTCTCGAGTCGTTGCTTGACGTCGGATGGGATCTCGACGCCCAGCGCCCGTCCCAGTGCGTTCTTCGTGAGTGCGACGGTCCAGCAGCTGCCGTCCGAGCAGAGATACGCCCCCCGGCCGTTCAAGCGGCCACTGTTGTCGAAGACCACCTCGCCGGTGGGCGTGCGGACGATGCGCACCAGATCGCGCTTCTGGCGTTCCGTCCGGCAGGCGACGCAGGTCCGCTGTGGGAAGCGTCGTGCCGCGGCACCCGTGGCGCCGCCTACGACGCCACCTCCTCGGCAGGGGCCTTCTTCGCCCGACTGGCTCGCTTCTTCGTTCCGGCTTCGGAGCTGACAGCCTCCCCTGGGCTGGCAGCCTCCCCTGGGTCGGCCGCGGCCTCGGCGACCGTGCCGGCGTCATCGGGGTCGGACTCTGGCTTGGCCTTGGCTCGGCTGGCGCGCTTCTTCGGAGCCGCCTTGGCCGTAGGCGTCTCGGCCGCAGCCGTAGCCGTCTCGGCTGTAGCTGGCTCCGGATCGCCTGCCGATGTGGCGGATGCATCGACCGCCAGTCCGGCGGCCTCTGCCGTGGCAACCTCGGGCACCGACGCCTCGAGCGCCGATGCGGCGGACAGGGACACGGCGTCGGCGCCGAGCCCAGGCG
>JACDBP010000241.1 GCA_013694835.1 Chloroflexota bacterium | reverse complement strand
CGCGAAAGGCGCCGGTTCCGGCTGCGGCGCGCTTCGCCGTAACGTTGGAACTCGGGCCGATAGCCGTCGTCGACGCCCAGGAAACGCAGCACCGCCGCGAACCCGGCGGGTGTGTCCGCACCGAACTCCTCCTGGACGATGACGTGGATCTGCTCCGGCGGGAAGACGGCCCGGTAGCGCTCGAGCTGCTCCGCGTAGCGGGGCACACGCCGGTAGTCCAGGAAGTCCGGGACGATGACCTCGCCCGTCAGCCTGCCGCGGAACCGCTCGGTACCGGCCTCCAGTGCCAGCCCCAGGTCGGCGATCTCCTCGATGCCGCGCGCGACGTAATGGTTGTGGAGCGAGCGGATCTGGCGCACCGGCTCGCGGACCATGGCGATGATCCGCGCAGCCGGCTCGAAGGCGGCGATCTCCTGCGCGGCATCCTCGGAGCGGAGGTACCAGATCGAGGCCTCGCCGATGGCCCGCGCGTCGCCTGCCGCGGCGAACAGCCGCAGGTACCGGTCGCGGCGCTCGACCGTCAGCGGCGACCGGATGTCGCTGCCGAAATGGTGCGGCTCCTTGACGATCGGCATGAACACTTCGGGGTGCCCCGAGAGGTAGCGCCAGAGCGCCGTGGTCGCGCACTTGGGGGCGCCCACGATGAAGAAGTTCGGTCGCGGCTGGCCCGCGCTCGCTGGATCCGGTGTCACGTTTCCCTCCCGGCGGCCGGGTGCCGCCGTGGCCCTCAGTGTGGCACCGGATCGACGGCTGGCGCCGGATAGCCCCACAGGGCCGGGAGGTCCGGACGGTCGATGACGGCGGCCAGCCGGTGGACCTCAGGGCCGAGCTCGACGCGCAGCCTCGCCTCGAGGGCGGGGTCGATGGGCTCCGGGTCAGCCACCCGGCTGGACGCCAGGAACAGGGGCCGGCGGATCCGCTGGTTCCAGAGGCGCTCGCGGAGACCGGGCGGGACGAAGCGGCGTGCCACCCGTCGCAACGGCATCGGCGGCGCGTTGATGAGGCGCGACAGCCTGCGCCGGTCGGTGCGACGTGCGGCGTTGTGGTGCACGAAGTCCGGCCGGTACGAGTCGTCGACGTCGAGGAACCGGAGCACATCGCGGAAGACGCGCGCCGGCTCGCGGCTCAGCTCCTCCAGGATCACGACGTGCAGCCGCTCCTTCGGAAACACCTCCAGCCAACGCTGGAGCTGTTCGCCATGCCGCACGATCGCGCGATAGTCGAGCAGCTCCGGCAACGCCGGCTGGCCCGTCCGGCGCCCGGCGAACCGCTCCGGTCCCGCATCGAGGGCCGCGCCGAGGTCCTCGAACGGCTCCATGCCTCGCACCACGAAGTGGTTGTGGATCGAGCGCAGGAAGCCGATAGGCTCGCGCACCATCGCGATCAGCCGGGCGTCAGGCGCGGCGAAGGCGGCGATCTCGACGGCCGCGTCCCGCGAGCCGAGGTAGCCGATCGACGCCTCACCGACGATCCTGGCGTCGCCTGCCTCCGCGAACAGCCGGAGGTACGCCCGGCGGCTCGTGAGGCCGCTTCGTGACCGGACGTCGCTGCCGAAGTGGTTCGGCTCCTTTACGTCGCTCATGAAGACCTCCGGGTGACCCCGCAGGTAGCGCCACATCGATGTCGTGCCGCACTTGGGCGCACCCACGACGAACAGGTTCGGGTGATGCGGAGTGCCCGTCACAGGCCGAAGACCGTGGTGCGGATGCCCGTCCGCGTCCGCAGGTGGATCGCCATCAACATGTTCCAGGTCGCGAGGCCGGCGGCGCTCCCGATGGCGGCACCCTCCAGGCCGATCGTCCGGGCCAGCGCCACGACGAGCACGATCTTCACCGCCGCGCCGATCGCCATGTCGATCGCGGCACGTCGCTCGAAACCGCCCATCAGCATCAGCGTGCTGGTGGGACCGAGCACGGCGTTGATGGCCTGGCCGACGACGAGGATCCCGAGCGCAGACGCCCCCACCCCGAACCCGGGGCCGAAGAGGCCCAGGATCTGGCCGCCGAACAGCACGAAGCCGAGGGCCATGATCACGCTGACGGCGGTCACGCCGCGGGAGACGCTCGTCACGATCCGCTGGAGGCGGCTGCGGTCGCCTGCGGCGATCAGCGACGCGTACGTCGGCGCGAGCGCCGCCAGCAGCACGGTCAGCGGGAAGCTGACGAGGAGCGAGACCCGCACCGCGATGGCGTAGACGCCCGCCGCCTCGGCATCGAGCAACATGCCCACCAGCACGACGTCCGCCTGGGCGCTGACCGCGGCCGCCGTGGTCAGGAAGGCGAGCGGGACCGCGGCGCGCAGCCAGCCACCGGCCGGCTCGCCGCTGGCGATCGCGCCTTCGGAGCCTGGCGCCGGCGATCCGGACTGGAGGATCGGACGGGCCACGCTGCGCCACAGCAGCACCGCGGCGACCAGCCCGACCGCACCGGCCAGCACCGCCATCAAGGTGCCCGTGACCATCGGTGGCCGCTCGCGGAACCAGAGCAGCGCGAAGGCGATCAGCGCCAGCAGCGTCGCGGGCCGGACGAGCGAATCCGCCAGCTGGCCACGGGCGACCCGGTGGAGCCCCTGGAGCGCTCCCTGGCGGAGCGTCGTGAGCGTCAACAACGGCACCAGCAGCGCGCCGAGTGCGATCGCCCCGAAGGATCCAGTGGGATCGTCGTCACCCGCCACGAACGCTGCGGCCAGCACTGCGGTCCCCACCAGCGCCGAGCTCACCGTCACGGCAACCGTCGCGGTGCGCAGCAGCGAGCGTGCCGCCGACGGGTCAGGGCGGGTCTGCATCCTGGCGAGCTCGCGGATGATCAGTCGGTCGAAGCCGAGACCGGCCGGCACCGCCAGCACCATCGACCAGGCGAGGACGACCGCGAAGACGCCGTACCCCTCGAGGCCCAGGAGCCGAGCCATCGTGATGTTGACCAGGAAGTTGACGAGCACGGCGCTCGCGCGGAGGGTCAACGTGGCGGCCGCCGCCCGAGTCAGGCGACGTCGCATCGACGCACCCGTCTCGCGGACGCTCGGCGCGGAACCGGCAGGCACCTCGGCGGGGACCGTGGTCAGGACCGGCGGATCGTCCGTGAACGTTTCGATCGTGGCCCCCTGGCGGTCTCGGGCGGACGGCGCGGGTCATCACGGGACCGGAGTCGTGCGACGTCCGTATGCTAGGCGCCGCTGCCGCTGTCCGAGGAGACCGGCAGCCGACCCCAGGTCGTGGACGCGCAGGAGGTGACGTGGCGGATCGGGGAGTCTGTATCTGGCTGACGGGGCTCAGTGGCTCTGGCAAGACCACCACGGCGGACGTGCTCGTCCCGGCGCTCGAGGCCGCCGGCCGGACGGTCACCTTCCTCGACGGCGATCGGGTGCGCCAGCACCTGTCGGCGGGCCTCGGCTTCAGCAAGGAAGACCGCGACACGAACGTCCGGCGTGTCGGCTACGTCGCCTCGGAGATCGTGCGCCACGGGGGCATCGTCGTGTGCGCGCTGGTCAGCCCGTACCGCCAGGCCCGCGCGGATGCTCGCGAGCTGGTCGGCGCCGAAGCCTTCGTGGAGGTCTTCGTCGACACGCCGCTCGAGGTCTGCGAGTCGCGCGACATCAAGGGCCTCTACGCCAGGGCGCGGGCCGGCGAGATCCCCGCGTTCACCGGCATCAGCGACCCGTTCGAGGCCCCCGACCATCCCGACCTCCGGCTCGACACGGAGGCCTGCGGTCCGGAGGAGAACGCCCGGCGGATCCTGGATCACGTGGTCGAGCGAGGGCTGCTGCCGACATCGCTGACGCGCTCCTGACGATGCGCCCGCGTCGAGGGCCGCTCCAGGAGCGCGCCGACGAGCTTGGCAGGACGATGTGGCTGGGCGGGCTCACCAACGATTTCGAGCGCGACGGCCGCACGCAGCTGTGCAAGCTTCTTCGAACCGGTCTCTCGCCCGACTCCACGGTGGTGGAGGTCGGCTGCGGGGCGCTGCGCGCGGGATACTGGCTGATCCACTTCCTCGACGAGGGGCGATATCACGGCATCGAACCGAACCGGGAGATGGTCGATACGGCCCGCGCCGCCCTCCTCGAGCCCGGGCTGGAGGAGCTGAAGCGCCCGCGATTCGCCTACAACGACGACTTCGACCTGGGGGTCTTCGGCGTGGCTCCTGAGTTCGTGCTCGCCCGGAGCATCTGGTCTCACGCTTCCAAACGCCAGATCGCCGCGATGCTCGACTCCTTCAAATCGGTGGCAGCGCCTCAGGCCACCTTGCTGAGCTCGTACCACCCGGCGAGCCGGTTCCCCTGGCGCCGTCGTGACTACCTCGGTGACGCGTGGGTCGGGCGCGGTCCGCGAGGTACCGGCCCAGAGCACCGCGCCGTCGTCGCCCATCGGTTCGACTGGATCGCTGGCGAGTGCCAGCGCCGCAGCCTCAGGGTTCGTGAGTCGGCGGGCGATTCGTTCGGTGGCCAGGTCTGGCTCGAGGTCACGAAAGGCTGACCGTTCACCGCAGAGCGCGGCCATAGACGTCCAGGGTCTCGCGGGCGACGTCATGCCAGGTGCGCATCCCCGCTCGAGCCCGACCTGCCTTGCGCAGCTCGTCGCGTCGAGCGACCGCCTCGACGAGCCCGCGCGCGATGTCGTCGACGTCGCGAGGATCGACCAGCACGGCGGCACCCCCGGCCACCTCGGGCATGGCGCTGACACGCGACGTGACGACGGGCACCCCCGCCCCCATCGCCTCCAGAATGGGCAATCCGAAGCCCTCGTGGAGCGACACGAAGCTGAAGACCGCGGCGTTCCGGACCAGGACGTCCAGTTCCTCGTTATCGACGTAGCCCGCGATCGTCACGCGCCGGTCGACGTCAGCGGTGCGGATGGCCTTCTCGATGGCCTCGGCACGGAAACCGCGTGGCCCGGCGATGACGAGCCGCAGAGCGGGAAAGGGCGCGGCCAGTCGGTAGAGCGCCCTGACGAGCCGGAGTGGGTTCTTGCGCCCGTCGAGACCGCCGGTCGCCAGGACGTACCGACCCGGGATGACATCTCGGCGCGCCAGGACGTCCGCATCGCCGTCGCGACGCCCCGGAGGTTCTGTACGCGCTGACGCCAGCGGCACCACTTCGATGCGCCGTGACGGGACCCTGAGTCCGCGTGCGACGTCGCGGCAGGTGGCCTCCGAGGGGACGATCACGCGTCGCGCGCGGTGCGCCGCATGCGCCATCCACAAGGTGCGCGCGACGCGCAACGGTGGGTGGTGTCGCGGGTCGCGAAGGACGCTCAGGTCGAAGATGGTGACCACGTACGGCAGGTGGGCGGTGATCGGCGCGATGGACGCCGTGTAGTGGACGAGTGCC
The DNA here is from genome assembly GCA_013694835.1 of Chloroflexota bacterium. Taxonomy (GTDB): domain Bacteria; phylum Chloroflexota; class Limnocylindria; order Limnocylindrales; family CSP1-4; genus JACDBP01. The sequence goes on along the minus strand of JACDBP010000241.1, from coordinate 139 downwards.
GCATCGACCGACCGCGCCTCTCGCTCGGCGCGCCGTTCGAGCCAGGGCACGTACCGACCGGCGTCGGGCAGGGCACCTCCCGTCGTGCTGCCGCTTTCCGGTCCGGTGTCGAGGGCGCTCCCGGCGCGCACTCCGATGT
>JACDBP010000218.1 GCA_013694835.1 Chloroflexota bacterium | reverse complement strand
GCGTTGCTCATGGCGAGCTGACCGATCAGGCGCGCGGATGACGCCCTGACCCCGAGAAGGTCCCCTGACCCCGGTTTTCGACGGTCACCTGACTCCGTAGAGCGGGCCAACGGGAACCTGGGATCGGGTCCCCGTCGAGGGAGAACGGAGGGCAGAGCTGACAGCTACCGAGACAGCTATAGAATCTGCATTCGTTGTCGCGAACTAGCTCGGACTGAGCGGATTTGAACGTGAATGCGGTGCTGTGACGGGGTTCGCTGAGTGACGGTGACGAGTCCCCTCATCTCCACCACCCCGCGCACATCCTGAGCTCCCGCCGGCGCGCGCCGGGCACCGCGGCCATGCTGGCTGCGCGAGCGCGACCATGACGGGAGTCACATGGAACTCGGCATCTACACCTTCGGCGAGCTGACCGCCGATCCGCTGAGCGGCGACACGATCAGCCCGCAGGAACGGCTGCGGGCCCTTATCGAGGAGATGGAGCTGGCCGACCAGGTCGGCCTGGATGTCTTCGGTGTCGGCGAGCATCACCGGCCCGATTACATGGTCTCGGCGCCGGCGGTCGTGCTGGCGGCGGGCGCCGAGCGCACCCGTCGGATCCGCCTCACCAGTGCGGTGAGCGTCCTCAGCTCGGACGACCCCGTACGGGTCTTCCAGGACTTCGCGACCCTCGACCTACTGTCCGGCGGGCGGGCCGAGATCATGGCCGGGCGCGGCTCGTTCATCGAGTCGTTCCCGCTCTTCGGCTACCACCTCAAGGACTACGACGAACTGTTCGCCGAGAAGCTGGAGCTGCTGCTGCGGGTCCAGGACCAGGTCCTGCTGAGCTGGCCGGGCAGCCGCCACCGCCCTCCGATCGAGGGTCGTGGCGTCTACCCGCGCCCGATGCAGGAGCCGCTGCCGGTGTGGGTGGCGGTGGGCGGCACGCCGGAGTCGGCCGTGCGGACCGGGTTCCTGGGCCTGCCAATGGCGCTCGCCATCATCGGCGGTCAGCCGGAGCGTTTCGCCCCCTTCGCCGAGCTCTTCCGTCGCGCCGCACGCGAGGCCGGCCACGATCCTGTGCCACCGATGAGCATCAACTCCCATGGCTTCATCGCTGAGGATTCGCAGGAGGCCGCTGACATCGCCTACCCTGCGATCAAGGCGCAGATGGACCGCATCGGCCGGGAGCGGGGCTGGCCGCCGATGAGCCGCGAACAGTACGAGGCGGCACGCGCCATTCGGGGCGCGAACTTCGTCGGCAGCCCGGCGGAGATCGTGGAGAAGATCCTCTTCCAGTACGAGATCTTCCACCACGAGCGGTTCCTGATCCAGTTCACGGTGGGCACGCTGCCGCACGACAAGGTGATGCGCTCGATCGAGCTGTTCGGCACGCAGGTCGCACCATTGGTCCGCAAGGCGGTCGCGCGCGCTACCGCCACGACGTCCGAGACGGCCTCCCCGAGGACGACCTAGGCCTGATCGCGGTCTGTCAACCGCGCCGCGCCCGCAGGCCGAGGAAGAGCGGGATCTCCGCCTCCGTGCGGGGATCCCGTCCCCGACCGGGCGCTCCGCCCGGTGACGCGAGGTCGGGAATCTCCTCCATCGCATCGACGGCGAAGCCGACCGACGCCAGTCCGTTGACATAGCTCGAGATGGGTCGGTGGAATGAGCGGGTCGCTCGGCCCTCGCCGAGCGCCTTCATCGGTACGGCCATCGGCGTGAGATAGGCGTCGATGCGCCGGAACACGAGCTTCCGTGACGCGTCGAACCCCCAGCCTGCGTGGCGCGGCTGACGGAACGATGGGTGGGTCATCAGCAGCACGACCCGACTCGTCTCCCGGAGCGCCCAGTCGAGCGACGTCAGGATCGGCCCGAGCGGGTCCATGTCCTGGATGCTGAGCATGAAGACCGCGGCGTGGCAGCTGCCCCCTACCAGGCCCTTCACCAGGGACAATCTCCGGGCATCGCCGACCAGGAAGCGCCCGATCCGCCCGTGCCGCCTGCGGGCGGCCGCGATCAGCCGCGGGCTGGCATCCACGCCGGTGTAGCGGGCACCGCGTACGACGACGTGCGGCGCGAGGACGCCCTGGCCTGCGCCGATATCGAGGACGTGCTCACCCGGCGCGGGTGCCAGCAGCTGCATCACCGTCGGGATCCCGACGGCCCGGTGATATCGACTCCCCTGGCTCCCGACCCACCCGTCGTACCAGGAGGCGACCTGATCCCAGCTAGTCCCGGCTGCCGGCGGCTGCGACCGGGAGCGACGCGCGTTCCCGGACACGGAGGAAGGATCCAGACATACGTTTCGACTCCAGTGCGTGTGGGGCCGATGCTAGCCGACGGGGGCCAGCCGCGTGCAGCAGTTCCGCCGAACGGGTCGAGGCTCGGCCGAGGCGGGCACTACGTAAGGTGGACCCTGCCGGCAACCGTCGCTACCATCCGTCGGAGAAGTTGCCACCTCGGATGTCGAAGGAGTCTCTCGATGCGCGCATCAGCCCGGACTTCACGCCGGGGTTCCCCGGCCCTCCTCGTGACAACCATGGCGAGCCTCCTGATCGCCGCCTGCAGCGGCGGCGGCGGTACGGCTGTTCCGGGCGCCAGCTCGACGCCCGGCGCTTCGGTCGGCGCCTACCCCGACGGGGCACTTTCGATCATGGCCCCGGCGGCACCGGGCGGCGGTTGGGACAGCACCGCCCGGGCGATGCAGAAGGCCGTCTCGGACGCGAAGCTGACCACAGCCAACGTCGAGGTCTACAACGTCGCCGGTGCCGGCGGCACGGTCGGCCTGGCCCAGTTCGCGGAGCAGAAGAAGGGCGACCCCGAGAGCCTGATGGTGATGGGCCTGGTGATGATCGGCGCCATCGCCACCAACAAGTCCGCCGTGGACCTGACGACGGTGACCCCCATCGCCAGCCTCACCGCCGAGTACGAGGCGATCGTGGTCAAGGCCGACTCGAAGTACAAGACGCTGCAGGACCTCGTGACCGACTTCAAGGCGAACCCCAAGTCGATCAGCTGGGGCGGCGGCTCTGCGGGCGGCACGGACCACATCCTGGTGGGTCTGCTCGCCAAGGCCGCCGCGGTCGATCCCGCCGGCATCAATTACATCGCCCACTCCGGTGGTGGCGAAGCGATCGCGGCCATCCTCTCGGGTGCGGTGACGGCGGGCGTCTCCGGCATCAGCGAATTCAAGGACCAGGTCGCCGCGGGCAAGATGCGTTACCTCGCGGTGTCGGCCGACGCGAAGGTCGCCGGTGTCGAGGCGCCGACCATCAAGGAGGCCGGCTTCGAGGTGAGCATCGCCAACTGGCGCGGCGTGGTGGCCCCGCCCGGCCTGTCGACCGCCCAGCGAGATGCCGTGGTGGCGTTCGTCGACAAGCTTCACGCGAGCAAGCCGTGGACCGACACGGTGGCCGCCAACGGCTGGACCGACTTCTATAAGACGGGCGACGCCTTCAAGACCTATCTCGACGAGTAACGCACGACGGTCGAGGCCACGCTCAAGGACATCGGGCTGGTCCAGTGATGGCGGTCGCCGCGGTGCCGACGCGCCCGTGACGACCTCGCCAGTGCCAGCCCCCTCCTCCGACCGGCACGCTGCCGAGGCCCGTGGGTCTCTCGCGGGACCGCGGGTCGCGGCGTTGGTGCTGATCGCGCTCGGTCTGGTGGCCATGTTCGACACGACGCGACTGCGGCCGGTCCAGGGC
>JACDBP010000197.1 GCA_013694835.1 Chloroflexota bacterium | reverse complement strand
TACTGCTCACGGCCTCGAATGCAACGCCAGCCGGTTTTACGCTCTAGTCAAGCGTGAAACGCGCGAATAGCGAGCGGGAGTAGCTCAGTTGGTAGAGCGCTAGCCTTCCAAGCTGGATGTCGCGGGTTCGAATCCCGTCTCCCGCTCCATTCCCCTGCGTCACATCGAGGGGACGTACGTCGGGTCCAGGTACCTGGCGGGGTCGTCACCGAACTCCAGCTTGCAGCCGCGCCCGCAGAAGTAGTAGTCGCTGCCGCCGTGCTGGAGGTGGAGGTCCTTGGCCTTCGCGGTCTCAGGATCTACGCTCATGCCGCAGACAGGGTCGATGGCCGGTCGCGCCGGATCATCCAGAGCGTGGTCGTGGCTCTCCGCCCCTGACGACGCGTGATCGTGATCGTGATCGTGCGATGGCGCGTTGGGATCGACCGAGGGGCCGATGGTCCAGACCGCCTGGAGCGGCTCGCCCCATGGGGCCTGGAAAGCCTGGACCTCCTGCCGGAAGCCGTCGCCGGCACGCAGCTGGGCCGACGCGTCGGGTCCGACGGCGAACTCGTTGCCGCAGCAGCAGCCGTCCTGGGCGTGATCTGCGCCGCGGGCATAGCCGAGGCGCGGCTTGCAGCCACAGGGGCAGATGTAGCTCGCCACGAGGCTGTCGTCAGTCTTGGACTTGATCTGCAGGTCGAGGTCCACGAGTGTCTCCTCCGAACGGGGCGCGAGTGCGATGGTCGCGTATCGAGCCGCGTAGCGCAGATCAGTGCTCGACCAGGAGGCGTTCGGCCTCGTGGACGAGTCGGCGCACCCGGATGGGCAGCGTAGCGGGTCCATTCAGAACGTCGCCGGTTCGGAGGTCGAACCGGCTCCGGTGGCACGGGCAGGTGACGATCGGACCGTCGAACTCGCCTTCGGACAGCGGACACTCTCGATGCGTGCACGTGTCATCGAAGGCGTACAGGTTTCCGTCGACGTTGGCCAGGGCGACCGCCGTCCCTTCGACGTCGAAGACGATGACGTCTCCGCCGGCGTGTGGCGTCGTGGACACGACGCTGAAGCCGACCGGATCCAAGCCCGGGCCTACCTGGCTCACCGATGACCTGGTCGGAGCGGGAGCGTGCGTTCCGCGCCGGCCACCGCCACCCCCGGACTGCGCGGCAGATGCGCGCCGGTGACTTCGTGCGGGTCCGCGTCGGCGTGGGTGCACGGATCGACGTGCACGATGACGTCGGAGATCTTCGGGACCTCGTGGAAGATCGCGTGCCGGACCGACTCGGCGATGGCGTGGCTTCGAAGCGTCGTCAGGTCGCAGTCGACGGTGACGTGTGCCTCGGCTTCGAGGCGATGACCCAGCCAGCGGATGCGGGTGCTGGAGACGTCCTCGACGCCCGGCTGATGGGCCGCCTTCTCGACGGCATCGGTGAGCAGCGGGTCCACCGCGTCCATGAGCCGCGCAAAGACCTGGCTGGCCGCTCCCTTCAGGACCCACAGGATCGCGACGGTGATGAGGAGCCCGATGAGGGCATCTGCCTGCGGGAAGCCGAACGCGACGCCGATCGCGCCGACGACGACGGCGAGGGACGTGAAGCCGTCCGTGCGGGCGTGGAGCCCGTCCGTCACCAGTGCGGCAGAGCCGATCTGCCGACCGACCCGGATCCGATAGATGGCCACCAGCTCGTTGCCGATGAAGCCGATGATCCCGGCTGCGACGACAAGCCAGAGGTTGCTGATCGGCTGCGGGTCGATCAGCCGGCGGACCGATTCCCACCCGGCCAGCAGCGCCGAGAACGCGATCATAGCCACGATGAACAAGCCGGCCAGGTCCTCGGCGCGCCGGTAGCCGTAAGTGAACCGCCGGTTCGCGGCTCGCCGTCCCACGATGAACGCGATCCACAGTGGCACCGAGGTCAGGGCGTCGCTGAAATTGTGGATGGTGTCCGCGAGCAGGGCGACGGAGCCGGTCACGAAGACGATCGCGACCTGGAGGAACGCCGTCGCCACGAGCGCGACGAGCGAGATCTTCACCGCCCGGATGCCCTTCGCGCTGGACTCCAGCGCCGAGTCGACGGTGTCGGCGGAGTCGTGGCTGTGCGGTGCGAACAGGCTGCTCACGAAGCCCCGGACACCGCCCGGGTGGTCATGGCCGTCATCGTGCGGATGGCCGAGGTCGTCGTGCGGATGGTCGTGGCCGTGGTCGTCGGGCTGATGCGGGCCATCGTGGGGCGGATGGCCATGTGGGGCGCGATCGTGAGCGGCCCGGTCAGCCTTCAACGCCTCGTCTGATCCCGCGGCCGTCATCCGTTCATTCCCATCTTCGCGGTCCCTAGCGCCCGGGCCGTGCGCAGCCTTCCCGTACGCCTGACCGAGCACCATCCTCATGCCCGCACCGCGCCGCAGTCTATCGTCCCGCCATGGGCAACGGACCGAGGTTCACGCGCGGCCTGCTCCTGGCGGGTGTGGCAGCACCCATCGGCGTCTGGGTCGTCAGCCTCGTGCTCGGGGCGGTCTCGCCGGGCTTCGACCCTGTCCGTCGTTCGATCTCGGCGCTGGCGAACACGCCGGCCGGTGGACTGATGACTGCCACGTTCCTGGTGACCGGCGTGCTGGAGCTGATGTTCGCACTCGGGCTCTCGCGCGTGCTCGGCGTGACCCGGGGCCAGGCTCGCGCGGCAGCCGCGGTCATCGCGTTCCTCGGCCTGCTGATCGTCATCTTCGCCCTCTTTCCCACAGATCCGCCGGGCGTACCGCGGACCAGCGGCGGGCGGATCCACCTCTTCACGGCGCTGGCCTACGCGCTGCTGCTCCCCGCGACCGGCCTGGTGCTTGCCTGGCTCTTCGGTCGCGATGCGCGGTGGCATCGGTACCGTCGCACGACGCTGCTCGTGGCGCTGGTGCAGGTGGTGCTCTTCCCCGTCCTGGTCATCGCCGTGGTCGGCGAGCTGCGGCCGTACCTCGGACTCGTCGAACGGGTCACCTTCGCGATCCCCTCACTGTGGCAGGCGGCCGTGGCGCTGGTCGGCGTCCGACTGCTGGATGAGCGCGCGTCAGCATTAGCCGTCAGAGCCAGTCGCGAGCCTTGAACAGCCCATATAGGACGAGCCCCGTCAGGAGCATCAGCGCGAGCGCGAACGGATAGCCGAGCTCCCACTTGAGCTCTGGCATGTTGACGAAGTTCATGCCGTAGATCGTGCCGACCAACGTCGGCGCGAACAGGATCGCCGCCCAGGCTGAGATGCGCTTGACGTCTTCGCTCTGGGCGAAGCTCGCCTCAGTCAGTCGCTTGATCTCCTCGTTCTGGCGCTGGCTCACGAGCGTGGCGTTGACGGTCAGGATGTCGCCGAGCATCTGGCGGAACCCGCCCACCCGCTCGGCCACCGTCGTCGCGTGGTCGGCGACATCACGTAGGTAGCGCTGAAGCTCGGTGTCCCGTTCGTACTTCGAGAAGCCGGCGATGAGCGCATCGAGCATCCCCAGCAGAGGGCGCGTGGCCCGCTGGAACTCGATGACCTCCCGCGAGAGCTCGTAGATGCGCCGCGACACCTGGGGGTCGCCTCGGAAGACCTGGATCTCGATCTCGTCGATGTCCTTCTGGAGGCCGCCGACGACCGGGGCGTACCCGTCGACGACGCTGTCGACGATCGCGTACAGGACCGCCTCCGAGCCGCGCGCGAGCAGCTCCTGGTCGAGCTCCATCCGCCGCCGGACAGCGCCCAGGTCAGGTGCCTCGCTGTGGCGGACGGTGAGCACGAAGTTCGAACCGACGAACACATGGATCTCGCCGAATTCGACCTCCTCCACGTCGTCGAGGTAGCGCGCGGCACGGAGGACGAGGAACATCGTCTCCCCGTAACGCTCCAGCTTCGGCCGCTGGTGTGCGACGATCGCGTCCTCGACCGCAAGGTCGTGAAGGCCGAACGTCTCGGCGACGGCCAGGATCCGCTCGGCATCGGGGCGGAACAAGCCGATCCAAGCCATCGTGCCGGGCTGCTCCCGCAGCAGCTGCGCCGTCTCGGCCATGCTCGATGGACTGGCCACGCGGCGCCCGTCGCGGTAGAGCGCCGCGTCGACCACGCTCTGCTCGTGCGGGTCGTCGGAGGTCGCCCGCGGCTCCATCGAGAGCTCCGGCGCAGGCTCGCGAGGGTCTCCGGCGGCGGGCCGGGCGCGCCTCGTCGGCAGCTGGAATCTCGATCGTCGCTCGGTCATCGAATGCGCTCCACCCTCACCAGCCGAGGGTACGTCATGGACGTGTCCAGCCGCGTTCGGCCGCCTACCAGCCGCCGCTGCCTGGCGATCCCTTGAACGGGCCCACGAGGTGGCCGTGCCTGGGCCGGTGCGCGATCGTCAGTCGGTCCACGCCGTCACGGAGACGTACTTGCCGTGCCACAGCTCGCTGTTCTCGCCGGGGAGCGAGCGGAACGGCACGTAGAAGTCGTCCAGATAGCCGTAGGAAAAGCGGGTGTTGGGCGGGCGGTCGTAGCCGTTGGACTGCTGCATCGGGTAGAGCGGACCGGAGATGAAGACGTCGGTCACCTCATAGTCCGAGGTCGCGATCGGGTCGGCGGTGGCACGGAAGCCGGTCATCAGCCAGGCGTGGCCACCGCGCGCGACCATCAGGCCGACGGGCTTGCCGGACCGGCGCAGCGAAAGCGCGGCGTAGCGCAGGGATTCGCGGTAGGAGGAATGGGCACGCCAGCCGTAGTGGGTCACGCCGGTCGCATATCGAGCCGCAGCGGCCCAGCCCTGGGCATCGGAGCCGGGGAAGCGTTCGTTGGGGAATCGGTCGTTGGCGCGCGCGTAGTCGTAGTAGCGCTGCTGCGTCGTGGAGCTGTGGTCCGACGCGCCCGTCACGTAGTTCCGCATCATCTGCACGCCGGCGGCGATGCACCAGACGTACGTCCGCTGGGTGGAGAAGGCGCTGGAACGGTAGACGCTGTAGCCGCCGGTCCAGGTCGTCACCGTCCGAAATGCGCCCGACAGCGACGACTTGACCTCCCGACCATCCGCATAGGTGAGGCGGACCCGGTAGCGGTAGCAGCGGTTCGTGAGATGGCCCGCGAGCTTCATGACGACCCGGCGGTTCCCTGAGGCGTCGGGTTCTCGGACCGCGCTGGAAGGGACGGCATGCGTGGATGGCACCGGAAAGCGGGCTGCGCCGCAGCCTCCGTTGACGTCGAGCGCACCCATCTGGCGGACGAGGACCCGCGCCGTGATCGACAGCGAGGCCGGCTCGTACCAGCGGACCCTGATCGTGCCCGCGCTGCGATACCAGGTCGTGCCCGGCGTCGGATCGTCGAAGGCAACCGGCGGCTGGCCGCCGACCGCGGACGCCGGCAGTACCGCGGCGACCATGGTCATCAGCAGCAGGCTCAGGCCGATCCGTCGCACGACTCATTCCTCCCGTCTCCCCGAGCCAGCCGCCCGGGTGATGGCGGCCATCGGCGACAACAGGGTACTCGCACCTCGTGTCGCCAACGCCGTGTGGCAGGTCTTCGGGCGCGGTAGATTGCCTTCGATCGAAACCGCTGAGGGAATTCGCATGAGGCAGAGCTGGTTCACGAGTGAGGGGGACGACGTTCTGCTTCAGTTGCGGGACCAAGGTGGCGTGACGCCCGGCTGCGCCGCCCGGCACCCCCCTGGGACGTGATCGAGCGCGACGAACTGCTTCGGCGCGCCCTGGTCCTGTCGGTGCTGAGCATCGTCATCAACGGGATCGCAGGCGGAACGGCCGTGGTCATCGGACTCACGAGCGGCAGCCTTTCGCTCCTCGGCTTCGGCTTCGATGCCACGATCGACTCCGCCGCCTCAGCCGCGCTGGTCTGGCGCTTCTCGATCGAGGCCCGCGAGCCGCACCGAGCCGAGCGCGTCGAGAGGATCGCGGAGCGCATCGTCGGTGTCGTTCTGCTCGTCCTGGCGGCCTACCTGGCCCTCAGCGCCACGAGGGCGCTCGCTTCGGGCTCGCACCCGGAGGCGACCGTCGTCGGAATCGCGTTGCTCGTGTTCTCGATGGTCGCGCTGCCACCGCTCGCTCTGGCGAAATACCGGCTGGCCGCACGACTCGGCAGCGGTGCACTGCGCGCGGACAGCATCCTGACCGGCATCGCCGCCCTGCTGGCCCTCATCAGCCTGGTGGGGCTCGGCCTGTCCGTGGCCCTGGGGCTCACCTGGGCCGATGCCGTGGGTGCGCTGATCGTGGCCGCGATCCTCGTCCCCGAAGGCTGGGGAGCCCTCGGGGCCGCACGGGGAACGCGTCCCAACGGCAGGCTGTAGCGAGGTTGCAACTCGCCTTGAGGTGGCGGATACGGGGACTCGCACGGCGCGGAGGACGATGAGCGCCCAACCACAAGGAGGTTCTCTCTCATGGGCGACGAACACGACAAGGGCGCGGTCAGCGACGTCAAGGGCACCGTCAAGGAAGGCATCGGCAAGGTCACCGACGACGAGGGCCTCGAGGCCGAAGGCAAGGCACAGCAGGTCCAGGGCGACGCTCAGCGCGGGCTGGGTGACGTCCAGGACAAGCTGCGGGACGATCGCTCCGACCGCTGATCGACTGTCCGCCTCAGGGACCGAACGGGCGGCGTCCTCCGGGAAGCCGCCCGTTCTTCCTGTTCGGCACGAGCGCTCCGCAGGCCTCAGCCATCCGCGGGCCGGTTGGGTCGGAGGTCGATCGGCGGCGCTCGACGCCCACCACGGTCCCGGAGGCCCTGGGCGATGAGCTCGTCCTCGGCGCTGCTCACGCCGAACCGCCGGAGCGTGTAGCGGCTCATCTGCACGGCCAGCTCGAGCTCGCCGTGGATCGGCTGGATGCCTTCTCCGGAGGCGCGGAGGTAGGAGGCCTCGCGCTCGCTGTGCGTGCGCACCACCAGCGGCACGCGCGGGTTGATGGCGCGCGCCCCTTCGGCGATCAGCCGTGCCGCGTGCGGCTCCCGCGTGGCGACCACGATGACCCGAGCTGTAGCGACGTGGGCGTGCTCGAGGATCGCCGCGTTGGCCGCGTCGCCGTACAGGGCAGGAACGCCCGCGTCTCGCAGCCGGTCCACTTCACGTCGGTCGTCCGTGATCACGAAGTACGGGAAGCCGCGGCGATCGAGCGCTGAGGCGATCAGCCTTCCGACCCGGCCGTAGCCGCAGATGATGGCGTGCCCGCGCGTCGGCTCGCGGCCAGGTGCCATGGGCAGGGGCTCCTGCGAGGCCACCCGGCGCTCCATCCGCCGCGCCAGGCGCGCGCTGGTGGCAATGCGGCGGGCGATGGGCTCGACGGCCCCGAGCAGGAGCGGGTTGACGGTGATCGACAGGATCGAGCCGGCGACCACCAGCTGCAGCCCGTCGCGTGGCAGCAGACCCAGGGCGATGCCGAGCGTGGCGAGGATGAATGAGAACTCCCCGATCTGGGCGAGGCCTGCCGCCACGGTCAGAGCCACCCGTGACGGATACCCCGCGAGCGCCACGAGCGAGAACACCGCCACTGGCTTCGCGACGATGACGATGGCGGCCACGGCGAGGATCGCCAGCGGGTTCGCGAGGAGGAACGCGGGGTCGACGAGCATGCCGATGCTGACGAAGAACAGGACCGCGAACGCGTCACGCAGGGGAAGCGCATCGGCGGCCGCCTGGTGGCTCATGTCCGATTCGCTGACCACGACTCCAGCGAGGAAGGCGCCCAGGGCGAAGGAGACGCCGAACACGGCGAAAGCCACGTAGGCGATGCCCAGCGCCACGGCCAGCACGGCCAGCGTGAACAGCTCGCGCGAGCGCTCGCGCGCGACCACCGTCAGCAAAGCCGGCACGACCCGCATGCCGACGACGACCATCAGCACCCCGAACAGGACGATCTTGCCGAGCGCCAGGAGGAGCTCGCCGATGGGGCCCAGGCCGAGCGATCCGAGCGGGCCGGCGGCGGCGGCCTCGGTCGTGGTGCCGCCGACGAGCGGCGCGAGCGTGGGCAGCAGCACGAGCACCACCACCGTGAACAGATCCTCGACGATCAGCCACCCGACGGCCAGGCGCCCCTGCGGCGAATCCAGATCGCTGCGCTCGGCGAGCGTCCTGAGCAGCACGACGGTGCTGCCGACCGAGATGGCCAAGCCGAGCACCACGCCGCCAGCCAGACCCCAACCG
>JACDBP010000196.1 GCA_013694835.1 Chloroflexota bacterium | reverse complement strand
AGCCCGATCAGTTCGCCGCCAGACGCCTGAGGACGGAAGGAAGGATGCCGCCCTGGCGGTAGTAGTCGACCTCGATCGGGCCGTCCAGACGGGCGATCGCCTCGATGAAGCGCTCCCGGTCGTCGTCATCGGTGATCCGCAGGCGCACGCGCTGCCTCGGGGAGAGACCGTCCGCAAGTCCAAGGACGTCGATCCGCTCGCGCCCCGTCAGGCCGTGGCTCTGGGCGGAGTCCCCCGGCAGGAACTGGAGTGGCAGGACACCCATGCCGACCAGGTTGGAGCGATGGATGCGCTCATAGCTCTGGGCGAGGACGGCACGCACCCCGAGCAGGCGCGTGCCCTTGGCCGCCCAGTCGCGCGAGGAGCCGCTGCCGTATTCCAGGCCGGCAAGCACCACTAGCGGCGTGCCTTCCGCGGCGTACCGCATCGCGGCGTCGTAGATGAACAGCTGCTCGCCGCTCGGTAGATGGGTCGTGAACGGCCCTTCCCGCTCGGAGAGCGCGTTCCTCAGCCGGATGTTGCCGAAGGTGCCGCGCATCATCACCTCGTGGTGGCCGCGGCGGGAGCCGTAGGAGTTGAAGTCCAGCGGGCCGACGCCCCGCTCCTGGAGCCATGCCCCGGCCGGGCTCCACGGGGCGATCGCCCCGGCCGGCGAGATGTGGTCGGTCGTCACGGAGTCGCCGACCACCGCCAGTACGCGGGCGCCCTCGATGGGCGTGATGGGTGCCGGCTCGGCGGTCAGGCCCTCGAAGAACGGCGGCAGCGCGATGTAGGTCGATGCGGGGTCCCACGCGTAGCGGTCGCCGGTCGGGATGGGCAAGGCGCGCCAGCGGTCGTCGCCCTCGAAGACGGAGGCATAGATGTCGCGGAATAGCTCCGGCGACAGCGCCGCGTGGATGGTGGTCCGGATCTCCTCCATCGATGGCCAGATGTCGGCGAGCAGCACCGGCTGACCATCCGAGCCGATGCCGAGCGGCTCCGTGGTGAGATCGATGTCGATCCGACCCGCCAGCGCGAAGGCAACGACGAGCGGCGGCGAGGCGAGGTACGCCGCCCGAGCCAGCGGGTGGATGCGCCCCTCGAAGTTGCGATTGCCGGACAGGACCGCCACGGCGACCAGATCCTCTGCCTCGATGGCCTCCGCGATCGGTCCGCGAAGCGGGCCGCTGTTGCCGATGCACGTGCCGCAGCCGAACCCCGCCAGGTCGAAGCCGAGTGCCTGCAGCGGCTCGAGGAGCCCGGCGGCCTCGTAGTACTCCATCACGACGCGCGACCCCGGCGTGAGGCTCGTCTTGACCAGCGGCGAGACGGTCAGCCCGCGGGCGACGGCATTCCGCGCGAGCAGGCCCGCCCCGATCATCACGGTGGGGTTGGAGGTGTTGGTACACGAGGTGATGGCGGCGATCACCACCGAGCCCGAGTGGAGCTCGTGCTCGTGCCCGTCCAGGGCGACCGTGGCCGACGGTGGTGTCTCCCCGGACGTTGCCCCGCCGGGCTTGCGGCCACCGGGGAAGGCGGCGAAGAAGTTCTCGCGGGTGTCGCGCAGGTCGAGCCGGTCCTGGGGACGGCGCGGACCGGCCAGGCTCGGCTCCACGGTGCCCAGGTCGAGCTCCAGCGTCTCGTCGAACGCTGGGCCCGGACCCGGCTCGCGCCACAGCGCCTGCTCCTTCGCGTATCGCTCGACGAGGTCCAAGTGGGCTTCGTCCCGCCCGGTCAGCCGGAGATAGGCGAGGGTCTCATCGTCGATCGGGAAGAGCGCAGCCGTCGCACCGAACTCGGGCGACATGTTGGAGATCGTGGCGCGGTCCGCCAGCGCCAGCCCGGAGAGCCCGTCGCCCGCGAACTCGACGAAGGCGCCGACCACGCCGTGCCGGCGCAGCATCTGACTGATGACGAGGACCAGGTCGGTCGCCGTGGAGCCCTGCGGCAGCTCACCGAACAGACGCACCCCGACGACGTGCGGCATCGGCTGGTAGAGCGGCTGGCCGAGGAGGACGGCCTCGGCCTCGATGCCGCCGACGCCGTACCCGAGCACGCCGAGGCCGTTGACCATGGTGGTGTGGGAATCGGTCCCGACGAGGGTGTCGGGGAACGCCGTCGGCTCACCATCGGCATCGGGCCGCGACTGGACGACCCTGGCAAGGAACTCCAGGTTGACCTGGTGGACGATGCCCGTCCCCGGCGGCACCACTCGCAGGTCGCGGAAGGCGGTCTGGGCCCAGCGGAGCAGCTGGTACCGCTCGCCGTTGCGCTCATACTCGCGATCCACGTTGTAGGCGAAGGCGTCCGGGGTGCCGTAGCGATCGACCTGCATCGAGTGGTCGATCACGAGGTCCGCGGGCACCAGCGGGTTGATGCGCGCGGGATCCCCGCCGAGCGTCGCCATCGCGTCGCGCATCGCGGCGAGGTCCACGACCGCCGGCACGCCCGTGAAGTCCTGCAGCAGCACCCGGGCGGGCAGGAACGGCACCTCCGCTTCCGCGGGCTCGCCTGGGCGCCATGCGGCCAGTGTCCGCACATCGTCCCCGTCGACGATGCCTCGGCCGGCATTGCGGATGACATTCTCCAGCAGGACCTTGACGGTGACGGGCACCCGGCCGAGGTCGGGGACGCCGGCACGGTCGAGCCGGTAATAGCGGACCGAGCCCGCCCGCAGGGCCAGGGACGCGCGTGCGCCGAGCGGATCGGGGGAACTGGCGGCGGGTCCGCCGGGGGAGTCGATCGCCATCGGGTGGGGCCTCCATGACGCGCCGTGGACGGCGGCTGGTCGGCACCTGACGGGTGTGCCCGCCTCGGGTCGAGGGGGTATTCGATTCGAACTTGAGTCTACACCGGCGCGGCGTGGGCAGGAGGCACCATCGCGAGGCGTCCCGAGACGTGCCGGTCGGTAGGATGGAGCCAGCGGGACAGGGAAGCGCGCCTTCGAGGAGGGTTCTTGGACGACCGGCACGGCCATCGCCACGACCATGGCCCGACCATTGCGCGCGGCGTCGGAACCCCCCATCCGTCGGGGCACCCGCGCATCGGCATCATCGGCGCCGGTCGGGTCGGCACGGCACTGGGCGTTGCGCTCTCGAGGGCGGGCTGGCCGGTCGTCGCCGTCGCGAGCCGAGATGTCGCCCGGCGGGCGAACTTCGCTCGGCTGATCCCCGCCGCCCGGCCGTTCTCGGAGGCCCCGGCAGTGCTCGATGAGGCCGACCTGGTGCTGTTGACGGTCCCGGACGACGCGGTGGCGGCGGTGACCGCGAAGCTCAGGCTCTATGGCGGCCAGGCCCTGGTCCACACGAGCGGCCTGCTCCCGGCAAGTGTCCTCGAGCCGGCGCTCGCCGCCGGCGCGCGAGGCGGTGCCTTCCATCCGCTGGTGGCCTTCGCGGACCTCGAGCGAGCGGTGGCATCGCTCGTTGGTGCGACCGTGGCGGTGGACGCGGAGCCGCCACTGCTCGGCGTGCTCGGAGAGATGGCCGAGGCGATCGGCGCCCAGCCCGTCCGGATCGGCGGCGGCGGGAGGGCCGCGTACCACGCCGCGGCGATGCTGGCGGCGGGCGGGTTCGTCGGCCTTCTCCATGCGATCGCCGAGGTCGGCCGTGGCGCTGGTCTGGACGAGGCAGGGTCGCTGGCGATCTACGCGCCGCTCATCCGCCAGAGCCTCGCCAACGCGGAATCGCTCGGCATCGACGCCGCGCTGACCGGTCCCGTGGTCCGTGGCGACGAGCAGACGATCCGCGCGCACCTGGACGCGCTTCGTCGCCTCGCTCCCGGCGCGCTCCGGCTCTACCGCGCGGCCGCGGCGCGCGAGGTCGAGATCGCCGTCGCTCGCGGCGCGCTCGATGCCGCTGGTGGTGCCCGACTCCAGGCGATCCTCCTCGAGGGCCAGGGCGGGACGGAGCCAGCCTGACCGGACGCGTCCACGCCCTTGCATCCGGGCACCGAGGCAGTACCATCAGTCGATGCAGAACTCCGTCGCCGCGATCCGTGCCGCCCGGGTCACCGCCCGGTTCGTCCTTCCTCCGGCACAGCAGCGCGAGCGACATCTCGGGCTCCATCGGCTCGCCTTCACCCCGGTGCGCCAGGCGCCCGCCGGCGGCCGCGGCACGCTCCGTTCCCTGGCTGGTTTGCTCGGCATGAACGGCCTGGTGCCGGCACCGTTGCGCAAGCCCGCCACATCTCCGCTCCGACGTGCGCCCCACATGACCTGGAGC
>JACDBP010000180.1 GCA_013694835.1 Chloroflexota bacterium | reverse complement strand
GCGCTGGGGCTGCTCGTCGCCCGAACGGCGGTCCAGCTGGGCCACGAGGTCGACGTCTTCTTCGCCGGCGATGCGACGGGGATGCTGCGCCCGGAAACGCTCGAGGCTGCCCAGGGGATCGGCACCGGCAGCGCGAACGAACACTACGGATCACTGGCTGCTTCGAGCGGGGTGCGCCTGTTCGCGTCAGGGATGTCGAGCAGGGCACGTGGGGTCACCGGGCAGGGCCTGCCCGGAGCGCTCGAGATGGCCCTTCCGACCAGGCTCGTCGAGCTGATGTTCGAGGCGGATCGTATCGTCACGTATTAGCCGGTCGCCCATCGACCCTCGCAGAGCGAGGACCGGCCTGTGATCAGCGCTAGCCAGGCTGGGTCGGCCGAGCTTCGGCGAATCTCCAGCGCCGGCCTTCGATGTCGAGCGCGACGTATGACCTGAAGCCGTGGCTCGTGATGCCCTCCACGATCGTCGCGCCGTGATCGCGGCTCCGCACGAGATGGGCATCCAGATCGTCGACGAACACCCATGGCACGTGGGTGACCTGGCGGTGGTCCACCGGTTGGCCGACCAGCTTGTCGATCATGAGTGAGCAATTGCCGACATGGAACTCGATCCAGGGGTGTTCGTCGTCGCCTTCGTCGAGCGCGTCCTCTTCGGCGGGAACGGCATCCGGCGACTCGAAGCCGAACACGGCAGCCAGCCATCGGGCGGCGGCGGCGGGTCGCGCGTAATGCAAGGTCAGGGCGAAGCGAGCCAGGTCGTGGAGCTCATGGGGGGTCGTGTCCCGCTTGGCGACCCACGTCCGGAACCATCGAGGGGTCACACGGATGAACGCGCTGCCGCCCTTGTCAGAACCACCTTCGGGGATGGTCGCACGGAGCCGGACGACCGTTCCGTTCTCGGTCGGGTCGAACCGCACGTCGATCATCACGTCGTCGAGGGAGCTCTGCCATGCGAGATGCTTGCCCGGCTCCCAGGCGGTGATGCGCGCGAGCTCGAGACCTTCACCGGTGGCTTCGTCGTAGACCTCGAGGAGCCGCCCGCCGATGCCTTGCTCGCACCGCATCGCCACCAGCTTGCCGGCGCCGTAGCTGTTGATCGGCCCGCGGACCCACCACAGGTCGAGTTCGTCAGTGAATGCCGTGAACGCGGTTCCAGGGTCGACGCTTACCTCCACCTCGGACGACCGGGACGACGTTTCACTCATGCGCTGCCTCTCCGTTCGACGTGACGCTTGAAGGACGCCAGTTGTTCGTCGGCGTGTGCCTGGAGCTGGTCGAGCCACGCTCGGAGCGCGACGATCGACTCCGGACGGAGCCGGAACACCCGCGCACGGGCGTCCTGCGGTGGGCGTTCGTCGGCGACGATGCCCGCCTCCAGCAGAACGCGCAGATGCCGGCTCATCGTCGGCGCCGACGTGCCCGATGCCGAAGCCAGCTCGCCGGCGCGACGCGGGCCGAGACTCAGCAGCTGCACCACCTGCTGACGGGTCGGGTCGGCCAGCGCCTCGAGAAGCATGGAGACGTCACCATTCGTCACGCCGACAATAGTTGTCACAAACGGGAACTGTTGTCAATGATGGAAACCGGAGGGTGCGGCCGACCGGTCCCCGCCGTGCGACAATGCGCTCCCGAGCGTGCCCACCCACGTCGCGGCGGGGCGCCCTACCCCACAACGGAACGCCGCAGGAGCCTGAGACCGTGCCCGTCCTGGCCACCTACTTCTCGGTTCGTCGTGGCCGGGACCCGTTCTTCAAGTTCTTCATGCGCAAGCTGTTCCCGCGCCAGGTCCGCAAGTACGAGGAAGAGTTCGGGATGCGCTTCCTCGGCTGGTACAACGTGGCGTACGGCTGGGAATACGACAACGTCATCCTGCTGGAGCTTCCCGACTACGCCACGATCGACAAGCTGGAAGGCGATCCCAGGAGTCGCGCGCTCGGCCACCGGGCGGGCGAGTGGATGTTCGAACGCCATCACTCGATGTTCCTCCGCGAGCGGATGGGACCCGACCTCGAATACCACCCGTAGGAGGCGACATGGAAGCTGACCGCACAGGCACCCTCGGGGAGATCGCGACGGACGCGGCGATCGAGCGCAAGACCTTCCTGGTCGACGCGACCGAGCAGCTGCGCAACTTCCTCGACGCCAACGGCGACCGCATCCGTGAGCTCGGCGGGATGGTCCTCATCGACGACGACCCGGACTACCTCTCGATCGCGCCGGACCTGACCTTCCGCTCGCGCAGCCGCTACCAGGACGAGGCGACCGGTGAGTGGATCTCCGACACGGAGGTCATCGAGCACCCGTCCGAGCTGGTCGAGCTCTACAACCCGGCAGACATCTACGCCGCCTTCGCGGACGCGGCCCGCGAGGAGGCCGGCCTGCCGGACGAGCCGACCGGCGCGGAGGACCTGATGGAGTCGGCCGGCATCGCGCTGGACGAGACGGTGGGCGTGGGCATCGGTGGCAGCGACCCATACGCCGGAGCGGCCGATGACTGGGCGGCAAGCGCAGAGATCGAACCGGAGCCGGAGGACGAGGGATCCGCGGCGCGGCGCCTGTATGACCTGGCGCTCACGTTCCAGGAGCGGAGCCAGCTGTCGGAGGGGCGGCTCATCGAGCAGTTCGAGGTGGCCGCCGGCAACCTCGCCCGCAAGCTGGGCGACTTCATGGTCGTGGACGACGAGGACGAGCGGCTGACCCTTCAGGCGTCCGGCACGTTCGTGGCAGAGGTGATCCCCGAGGAGGAGGATGGCACCTGGCGCCGGTTGGAGTCGCCCGATGAGATCGTCGAGTTCTACGACCCGACCGACGTGTTCGGCGACCTTGCGGAGGCACTTGCCGAGGCCTACCCGGGAGCGGCACCGTCCGAGGACGACGATGAGGATGACGACGGCGACGAAGACGGGGCCGCGGACGGCGCTGGTGCTTCGGATCTGGACCAGGAGGACGACGCGAAGCTGGACGACGAGGCTGGCCCAGCGGACGAGCCCGCCGCAGGCGAGAGCGAAGGCCCGACCCGACCCTGAGCGCTGAGGGCTCAGGAGGCTGGCGGCGCGCGACCGATGCCCACGAGCGCGACGCCAGCCGGCGGGCGGATGCAGCTCCAGGACGGGGAGCTGCTCGATACCGCCGAGATCCTTCCCGGCCAGTGGCTCCAGACCTACCGCGCACCCTGGCTGAGCGCCGGGGCCCGCGCCGGCCAGTTCGTGCACGTCCGGACGCCGGACTGGTCCGGACTGGTGTTGCGCCGGCCCTTCAGCTTCAACACCATCGACCGCATCCGCGGCGAGGTCTCCATCCACTTCAGAGTCACCGGCAAGGGCACCGAGGGGCTCGCCCGGATGCGCCCCGGCGAGCTGCTGGAGATGCTCGGGCCGCTCGGGCGCCCGTTCGAGGTGGACCCGCGGACGCGGCACGTGCTGCTGGTGGCCGGTGGTCTGGGCGTGGCCGGTGTGCGCGCACTCGCCGGCGAGGCCCTCGAGGCCGGACGCCGGGTAGCGCTGCTCTTCGGCGCGGCCAGCGCCACCGAGGTCTACCCCTCGTCGCTGCTGCCCGATGAGGTGGAGTACGTCGTGGCGACCGACGACGGCAGCCTCGGCCACCATGGGTTCGTGACCGAGCTGCTGCCTGACTACGAGAGATGGGCCGACCAGGCGTTCGCCTGCGGACCGGCACCGATGCTGGCGGCGGTCGCGCGGCTCGCAGCCGGGCGCGACGCGCGCCTGGGTGTCGCGCGGCTGGGTCGCAAGGGCGGCGGTCGGGCGTTCCCGCAGGGCTCCACGCAGGCGCGCCGGAGGGCCTGGCTGCAGGTCTCGATGGAGCAGAACATGGGCTGCGCGGTCGGCGCGTGCCTCGGTTGCGTCGTGATGGGGACGGACGGGCCGCAGCGCGTCTGTCGTGAGGGACCGGTCTTCGCTGCCGACGAGATCGCCTGGGACACGGCGCCGTGAAGCGGAAGAAGTCGGTGGTGACC